>CBFDDY010000083.1:0-8822 GCA_965603705.1 uncultured bacterium
TTTATTCTGCTTTTTTCACCTTCTTGGCGCAACAGCAGGTTTGATAAAACAGGCTCATGATAGCCAGCAGTGCACCAGCGACGATGATAACCCATGTTGCCCAAGCCGCAGGCAAGAAGAAAATGGCCATTACTACAATGGCAACTGCTAACAAGAATCGGCAAAAGCATATTTTCATTTTGACCTCCTTTCGGTAAAACTTATCCCTATCTTATAAATAATAAAAAACTTTTGCAAGTCTTATATCTGTAGCTATATTCTGCAAAATCTTGAAACTCAATAAGGAAACATCTTATCTTTTAATCAGTTATATTTGTTTGTAATTTTCCTGTGCAAGACTTTGATGTTTAAACAGAAGGAGCAAAGGATATGAAATTAAAAAAGCAGGTGTTCTTCCAGCACTTCCAGGCGGGCGCTGCCTTTGGAGAGCTCTTTTACGGCATTTGCAAAATGTCTCTGGCGCTCAGGTTCGATCAGAAAAAGAATCGCCGGCTTGTCCTTGAACATGGTTTGCATGATTTTAGCATTATGCAGGTTCAAAAGATTATGGATTTTTCCCGACAGACTGTAATCAAAAATAATTTTAAGCTTATTTTTCAAAAACTTTTCGATTTTTTTTGCTTGCTCCAGGGTTTGGAGAGCCGAATGGTAATAGGCTTTACCCAAGGGGCCGACTCCCAGTTTGACGCCGCCAAAATAGCGGATGGAAATAACCAACACATTATAGAGATCAAGGTGATGGATGGCGTTTAAAATCCTTACTCCTGCAGTGCCGGAAGGCTCCCCATCGTCCGAGTATTTTTCCTCTTTTGCATAGACCCGGTAAGCGTAGCAGTGATGGGTGGCATCATGATACTTTTTTCTCACTGATGCCAGGATCTCCTCTGCCTGCTTTTCCTGCACGACCGGATATACCTGGCCGATAAAAATCGAACCTTTTTGCTTAAATTTTGATTCATAAAATTCTTTGACAGTTAAAATCTTAGCTGGCTCTATCATTTTTTCATTCATTATAAATATTCCTTAAGCACCTGACCAGTATAGGATTTTTTCTCCTTTATTATTGCCTCAGGAGTACCGGCAGCAATTAACCTTCCTCCTCTATCACCACCTTCCGGCCCAAGGTCTATCACCCAATCGGCATTTTTAATAATATCCGGGTGATGTTCGATAATGATCAGCGTGTGGCCTTCATCGGCTAATCTATGGAATATGGAGATCAAGCGGTCGACATCTTCAAAATGCAGTCCGATAGTAGGCTCATCCAGAAGGTATAGGTTGTGGCTCTTTTTATGCCGCAAAAGCTCAGAAGCCAGTTTAAGTCTCTGTGCTTCTCCCCGCGATAAAGTATTGGCCGGCTGTCCCAGGCATAAATACCCCAGACCTACCTGCTCCAAGGCAAATAGAGCCCGAAAAATCTTTTTATTGCCGGAAAAAAACTCAAGCGCTTTTGCCACCGTCATTTCCAGGACATCAACGATCGTATATCCGTTAAGAGTACAGGCGAGCGTCTCCTCGTTATAGCGTTTTCCTTGGCATTCCTCACATGGGATCCAGACGTCTGAGAGAAAATCCATGCTGACTTTATTCGCACCCATTCCCTGGCAGGCTTCGCATCTTCCCCCTTTGACATTAAAAGAGAAGCGGCTTTTTTTGTAATTACGGGCGCGGGCAATCTCAGTTCCGGCAAACATTTCCCTCACCTTATCAAGGATCCCGGTGTAAGTAGCTGGATTACTGGCCGGATTTGATCCTACAGGTTTCTGGTCGACCCTGATAATCTGCTTGAATCGATCAAGCCCATAAATTTTTCCGCATCCCGCATAATATCCTGAATCAGCAGATGCTGCGATAACATCATAGACCAGGGTAGATTTACCACACCCTGAAACTCCGGTAACAGCAATTATTCCCTGGGAAGGAATTTTAAGGTCCAGCCCCTTTAGATTATGTATCCTGGCTTTCTCTATATTAATGCCTGGTTGAAGCTTCCTGCGCCGGGCCGGAACCGGAATAGTATGAGGATTATTTAAATATTTTGCCGTTTTTGATCCGACCTCCCTTTTTATCTTATCAAGGGTTCCCTGGCTGACAATTTTTCCCCCTGATTCTCCTGCTCCAGGGCCGAGGTCGATTATTCTGTCCGCTTGCTTTATGACTTCAGCGTCATGTTCAACCACTATCAGAGTATTGCCATAATTTCGCAGCCTGTGCAGAATTTTTACAAGTCGGCCGATATCGCGCGAGTGGAGCCCGATAGTCGGCTCATCCAGAACATAGGTGACCCCGAATAGTTTAGAACCAAGCTGAGCGGCCAGGCGGACCCGTCGCGTTTCCCCTCCCGATAAAGTGGGTGTTTTTCTATCGAGGGTAAGGTAATCCAGCCCTACATCCCTGAGAAAACAAAGCCGCTGACTGATTTCTTTGCATATGTCACAGATAAGAACCAGAGTTTGTTCTGAAAAAAAAGCAAGACTCTCATTTACAGTTTTAGCACTAAGCGCTGCTATGGATAATCCGGCAAACCTGACATTACGGAGTTGAGGATTAAGCCTCTCTCCTTCACAAGCAGGGCAAATCTTTTCCTTCATCAGCGGCTCCATAGCCTGTCCTTTTTTGCCGGCGTGTTTTCTCCTGTATTCCTGATTTACATAATTTACAAGGCCTTTCCAAGAGGTTGAAAATTTATGAGTACCAGAACGGTTTTTTCGTTTAAATTTCCATTCTACTTTAAAGGTGCGGTCCTTAGCCCCATAGAGAGCTATTTGGCGTGCGTTTTTATTAAGTTTTTTCCAGGGAACGGAAAAATCTATATTCAGGCTTAGGCCCACTTCTTTTAATATATGCACATATTGCCCGTAGGAATCACCATAGAATCTTCCGGTTTTACTTCCCAACATAGCCCCATCCAAAAGGGAAGAATCCGGATGAGTGACCAGTTTTTCCGGGTCGCATACCGTCAAAGTTCCCAGCCCTTTACATGTAGGACAGGCTCCGGATTGATGATTAAAGGAAAACATCCGGGCTGAAAGCTCAGGTTCTCCGGTGAACCCGCATTCAGAGCACTTCCCGGATTCGAGGAGATGCTTACAATCCGGGCAGAATTGTTTCCCAAAGCGGGAGAAAAGCAGGCGGAAATAGTCATGTATACCTGTCATTGTACCTACGGTAGAACGGGGGTTGGAGGAGGGTGTGTTTTGGCTGACTGCTATAGCCGGGGTTAAATTTTTGCATTCCTCAAACTCAGCCTTCTGAGTTTTTTGGATAAAAGTTCGGGCATAGGAAGAAAGGCTTGCTGTGAACCGGTCCCTGCTTTCTGCAAAAACAGTGTCAAAGGCCAGAGATGATTTGCCCGATCCTGATACTCCGGTAATGACTGTCATCCAGTTAGCAGGAAACTGAACATCTATCTGCTGAAGATTATGGGTTGATACCCCGGCAAAGCTAATAGGTTTAGCTGCTGTTTCAGGCCGGGATTTTGGGCTTAAAGATGTTCTAGGATACGCCTTGCTCAAATATGCCTGGAGAGCCTCCCCCGTATAGGATCCTTTCGTATCAGCTACTTCTTCAGGAGTACCGGCCGCTTCCAGGCGCCCTCCTTGAGCACCGCTTCCAGGGCCCAGGTCGATGACAAAATCTGCTGTTTTTATAATGTCAAGATCATGCTCGATGACAACTGCTGTATTTCCTTTATCTACCAGGCTATTTAAGGCTTTAAGCAGTATTTTAATATCTGCAGCATGGAGGCCGGTTGTGGGTTCATTAAGGATATAAAGGGTTTTGCCGGTTGCAGGCCGCTTCAGTTCAGAGGCCAGTTTTACCCGCTGAGCTTCGCCTCCTGATAGGGTAGTAGCGGGTTGTCCCAGAGCAATATATCCCAATCCCAAGTCATCTAATGCCTTCAGGATGCGGCTTATCCGGGGCTTATCAGCAAAAAAAACACAGGCTTCAGCAATAGGCATCTCTAAGACATCAAAAATATTTTTTCCTTTGTATTTTATTTCCAGGGTCTGGCGGTTAAAACGTTTCCCATGGCACTGCTCACAAATCACCTCAGCTGTACCAAGAAAATGCATGCCTATCTGCCTGACACCGCCCCCCTGGCAGGCTTCACAGCGCCCGCCTTTAACATTGAAAGAAAACCGTCCTTTAGACCATTTTCTCCGGCGGCTTTCCGGAATAGAGGCAAAGAGGCTGCGGATAAGGTCAAACATTTTTGTATAGGTTGCAGGATTGCTCCGCGGCGTCCGCCCGATCGGTTTCTGATCGATCTCAATTACCTTGTCGATAAATTCCCAGCCCTGCATCTTGCGATACTGTCCCGGCTGTTCTGTTCCGCTCTGCAAGTGTTTTTTTAAGGCTCTGGCAAGGATATTATGAACCAGAGTTGATTTTCCCGCCCCTGTGACCCCGGTTACTACATTGAGCATCCCCAGTTTAAAGTCGATATTAATATTTTTAAGATTATGCTGGGACGCGCCGGTAATCCTGAGGATTTTGCCGTTTCCGGAGCGCCGGGAAGCAGGAATATTGATCTTCTCTTTTCCTGTTAAAAATGCCCTAGTCCTGCTTTTCTGCAAGCGGGAGGCCGGCGTTTTCGGATCAATCAATTTATGCGCAGGGCCGCTGAATAAAATTTCTCCGCCGGCTTTTCCGGCAGCAGGGCCAAGATCAATAATCCAGTCGGCATTTCTGATAGTCTCTTCATCATGTTCGACCACAACGACTGTATTCCCATTATTGCGCAGCATTTTGAGCATCTCAATTAAGCGTCGGTTGTCTCTTATATGAAGGCCGACCGATGGTTCGTCAAGCACATAAAGCACCCCGCGTAATCCGGTGACTGCCTGGTTTACAAGCCTGATATGCTGGCATTCTCCCTGGGAAAGGGTGGTTGATTCCCTCGCAAGGGTTAAGTGTCCCAAACCAAATTTTGCAAGAAGTTCTGTTTTTTTTATAATTCCTGCAGCAATAGGCTCTCCGACGGGAGCCTCTGTTTTTGAAAACCGCAGCCTGTTAAAATATGCCGCAAGCTTTGCGAGGGGAAATCCGGACAGATCAACAATCGTTTTCCCTTTAAACTTTACTGCCCGGGCTTCTTTTCGCAGCCGGCTGCCGCCACATTCCCGGCAGGGGATAGTCTTCGCGAAACGAAGAATGTTTTTGTTGCGTTTGCGCTTTAAAATCTCCTCCATAATCGGAATTATGCCTTTGTAATAGCCCTCTTCCCTGGGCTTGGCAGTTATCCCGCTCCAGCGTAACCGGGATTTTAAGGGATGTTTTCCAAACGGGATTTTAATTTTCTTGCTGCCATAAAGAATGATCTGTTTGTCCTGCTCTAAAAGGTCTTTCCAAGGGATATCCACCCCAAAATCATGGGCCCGGCACACCCGGTCAAGCACTTCCATAGTAACCTGGGAATAGATTATGTAACCGCTCTTGGTAGTAATCACAAGAGCTCCCTCGCGTAAAGTTTTTCCCGGGTCCTCTATAATAAGGCCAAGGTCCAGCTCATCTTCAACTCCTAAACCTTTGCAAGCAGGGCAGGCTCCATACACAGAGTTAAAGGAAAAAAGACGTCTTTCAAGTTTTATATCTCCTGCGTTAGAATCTCTGTGACCGAGGCGGGCAAACAACAAACGCAAGAGATCATAGATCTCAGTCATAGTGCCTACAGTTGAGCGGGGATTGCGTACTACAGTTTTTTGGTCAACAGAAAGGGAGGGGGAAAGGCCTGAAATAAACTCTACCGCCGGCCTCCCCAGCTTGCCTATGAACTGGCGGGCATAAGCGGAAAATGATTCCAGAAATAAACGTTGCCCCTCTTTGAAAAGAGTGTCAAAGGCAAGAGAGGATTTACCTGAACCAGAGACTCCGGTAACGACCGTTAAGGAGTCATGGGGAATCTCCAAATCAATAGACTTTAGGTTGTGTTCATGTGCATCCCGGATGATAATCTTTTGCTTGCCAAACTGTTTTGAGCTCAATTGATATAACCTAAGTACTTAAAACTCCACAATGCAAGGGGCACTAAACCGGAGGCTTTAAAAAGGATAATATAATACCCCAGATAAACACTATAACAAAAATGATATACCCGGCCGTAATCACCCAAAAAAAGATAATTACAAAACGAGTTGTTTCATCTTTTTTATTTTTAAATTCTTCAATATCTTTTGGTAACCTCCCAAAGATCTCTTTACACCAGAATATGCCAATAATAAGTATGGCGATTTCAATTAAATCCCCAAAAGAAATAAACATATTATCTTGAATTGTTATTTATTCTATATAGCCTGATACTATCTTCCAGGCAACAATTATCACAATCCCAATTCCTATGCCAAGGAAACAGCGGCTGCGAATCAAAGATGCCAGTTCCGTGTTGTCAGTAAAAAATGAAAGTATAATACCTAAAATTGCAATAAGAAAGAAGGCAATAATACTGCAGCCAAGTACAGCTTTGGTGTTACTAAAAGGAGCTCGCTTTGCCATATCTGATATTTACCATAATAATTCACCTGAACTATTCATAAAAAATGTCGATGTGGATGACATCTCTTTTCGATCAATATTTTACACTGACTTCTTTGGATAAACAATTAATCATTTCGTTTTCGCTGTAATCTATATTTTAATCGACATTTCTTTACCTTTCAGGCAAGCCGATCTTACCGCATCTGCTTCGTTGCAGGGCATTCGCGGTGAAGGACCACAGTTTCATCACCTGCGCCTCGCATCTGCGGCAACCTCGACTCGTGAATAATCCAGGTTTACAGCGGAAAAGCTAAGAATATCAGCAGGTCCCAGAGGGTGTGGCTAATAATCAACATTATCACCGAGCGGTAACGGAGGTACAATACTCCCCAGAATAGGCCGCAAACTGCTGCAGCTGAGACCAACATGATGTTTCCGCTGGAGATATGGATGCCGGCATAGAAAAACACCGCCATAATAAGCCCTGGGAGGGTGCCAAACTTTTCTATCCATTTTCGCTGGAGAAATCCCCGCCAGAAGATCTCTTCACCTGGTCCGATTATAAAGACGATAAGCACTGCTATCCGCCAGGTCGTCGCCCCCTGTTTGAAGCTGTAGACACGGCTAATATCCGTTTCTGCAAAGGAAAATATTATTTGGGAAAGTTCGTTCCCTGCGTAGAATAAGGCATAAAGCAGAAGCGCAGAAAACAAACCCAGGATTATCTTATGGGGCAGCCCGGATTTTAAATCCTTTTTTAAAAGCGCAGGATAAGACCTATCACTTAGCAAGCTAAATGTAATAACAGCCGCAATATTAAAGCTCATCCACCACCAGAAGTCCACCGGCCCGAGCCGGCGAAGGAAAAACAGCGGTACAAAAAGGGCAACTGCTGGAACAACAAGAAGGGTAGAACGAAAGATTTCCCAGGTGTTCTTGGGCGGGATCATCCCCATTTTAAGAGAAATTCCAACCAGACTGCAGCTGTACAAAGCAGTCCAAAGATAAGATTATGCTGGGCAGTAGCCCCGTCTAAGATTACAAAATCCATAGGCTGATGGGGCTTATGCCTGCGCACAGCCCGCCCCCAAAGCTTATAAACATGGGAAAGGGCCAAAATACTGAGTAAAAATGTCAGGGGCATAGGTTTTAGTTGAGAGACAAACAGCCGCGGAAAAATGATAAGGCCAATAACAATTGCTACTGAACCAAAAATCAGAAAAGCATAATAAGCAGCAGAAGCTTTATCTCCCAACAACCCTGCTATGGTTGCTATCTTTCTCTCTTTGTCTGAGGCAGCGTCTCTCCAGTTGTTGGCATGAAGGATTGCACTCACCAGCATTGCCATGGGAACAGTCCAAATTACCGGCAGCCAGGAAAATGACTGTGTCTGCACAACCCAGGCACCTAAAGCTCCAAGTATGCCAAAATTAAGAAAAACCGCAAAATCTCCCAGAGCATGATATTTAAGGGCCGCATAAAACACTCCGATAAACACTCCTATGGCTCCGATTATCAGCAAGATAGTCCCGGTTAATAACACAAGGACAATCCCAAGGACTGAGCCCAAAATAAAAAGAAGAACAGAGCCCACAGCCGCTTCTTTAGTCGTGATCCAGCCGCGCACAATAGCGCCGCTAACAGGTGTGACCATCTTGTCTAAGCCCCGTTTATAGTCAAAAACATCACTCATCATATTAGCAGCTGAATGGAGTATAATCATAGCGAGCAGGGCAAGAAGGAAACGGAAAATATCGAAGGGGGCATTCCCGAATACAACAGCCAACGAGGTTCCGAATATCACCGGCATAGTGGATGCGGGCAGAGCCCAGGGCCGGACAGCAGTTAACCATTTTTTAAATAAGGACAATTGTTCTTGTTTAGTTTCATTCATAATGAAATTGTTTTCACATTGTCATTCTATCAGAAAACCGAATTGCCAATCAATAATATTTATATCCAGGAGCTCCCCTCGCATTAAACTGTATGCATACCCTCATCAAAAACATTATTGATTTGTTCTTTTATATCTTAATTCTTTTTTTAAAATGCTCATATTTATCTTCCATGCCTTCTTTTTTTGACCATTCCTTAATCTCAGTATAATCAACAACATGGCCTTTGACGATCATTAAGGCTTGAATAAGAGATTGCTGGTCATTCCAATAGTAATAAGCTGCCAGCCTATCCATTACGCTATGGGTAGGAGTGTGCAACTTAAGATATTGATTCTTTGAAATAATCTCATTAAATTCAATTATAGGTTTATTGCCAATAGCCAGAGGAGGAGATTGCTGCCAATTCTTTTAAAGCAGTTTCTTTTGTGATATTAATCATTTCTTATC
>CBFDDY010000084.1:0-8680 GCA_965603705.1 uncultured bacterium
ACGCGGATAAGACACGGAAAAAACGAGAAAGCATTAGACACGGATTTACGCGGATGAAACATGGATAAAAGAATAATGTTAATTTCTTTTGCCAATGGCTTGGCAAAACAAATCAACTTTATATCACTTTGCAGAGTTAACTCTGCAAAGTAAGTTTAAATAACTCTATAAAATAGTTTATGATTAAATAAAAGTAATACTGTTTTTTGTGGAAGTCATGAGAATAGCAAATCGAAATAAGGAAAACCTCTCAAAAAAACAGGAAATGTAGTAAAATATGAAATGTTACATTAAAAGGTTTGTATCTTATGAAATTCTGATGTGGCTGAAGCGACATTGAAGATTTAGCCTTCTGATGAGTTTTTCGAGGGAATCCGACGTAGTCGGACGTTGAGCATGTTTGACCCACGGACGGGGGGAGTTGCGCAGACGCCGAGAAAAACGAAGAGGAATGGCGTTAAAAATCTGAAGCGAGCACAAGCCACACCCAAATTTCATCTTTTATGAATAGTTCAGGTTAAATTGGAAAAATGTAAGGTTGTATTTATAATCGCCAATTGGAACCGCAAAGCCTTGCTCTCCCGTTGTCTTGATTCCATAAGCGCCTATATTTCCGTTTCACACAAGATAATCACTGTGGATAATGCATCCTCAGATGGTTCTCAAGATATGGTGAGGGAGAAATACCCTTATGTTTTTCTGATTGAAAACTCGGAGAATTTAGGATACAGCCGGGCTAATAATCTGGCACTTAAAAAGATAAGAGAGGAAAAAATTGATTCCGATTATGTTATATTTCTTAACAATGATGTTTTGTTTAAAGATAATTCCCTGGAACGATTGATCGATTATCTTAATATCAAGCCTGAATATGTGGCTGCAATCCCTACTGTATTTCAAAGCAATATAGATTTTCAAACCGGGATCGGGGGATATGAACTGTCATTGTCTTCAGCATTTGCTTACTTTTTTTTCCTGTCTATTCTTTTCCCGCGGATTTTTAAAGGATTTTATTTTCACCAGAAATATTTTCGTAAAAAAAAGCTTATTGCTGAGCTGGATTGGATTTCAGGGGTCTGTTTTGTAGTTCGAAACCAGGTTTTTGAAAATATTTCCGGTTTTCCGGAATCTTTCTTCATGTATGCTGAAGATGTGGCTTTTTCTAAATCAGTAAAGGCTTTGGGGAAGATAGTTTATTTTCCCAGAGCACAGATCTATCATATTAAGGAAGACAGTATATTTCAGAGCCACCAGGGCATGTGGCTTGATTCAATATTCCAATACTATAAGTCAATAATCGGGGCAAAAGGGCGGAGAGGGAAATTGATTTTACTTAAAATTGTTTTTTTTCTAGGCTTATGGTTGAGGTTGATGTTGCGGGGGCGATTTAAAGAAAATAAAAAGTTATACTTTTATTGCATATATATAGTAAAATCCTTATTTAAAGAATATTAACCAAGTTATATTTTTTGCTTGAAGAAAGATGAATACTTAAAAAATTGGATCATGAAATGAAAATTGCAATTCTTGGAACCAGGGGAGTCCCTGCTCGCTATGGTGGATTTGAGACTTTTGCGGAAGAAGTTGGAAAAAGGATGGTTGCAAAAGGGCATGAAGTCTGTGTTTATTGCCGCTCGGGATATTACCCAAAGAAACAAGAGGAATACTTAGGTATGCGACTTGTATATATACCGGAAATTAAATGGAAATTTTTTGAAACAATTTTTCATACTTTTTTATCCCTGCTTCATGCCGTAAAAAAGCGTTTTGATATTATTTTTATCTGCAATGTTGCTAACAGTATATTACTGCCTGTTCCTCTGGTTTTTGGCCGAAAAACGGTTATGCATGTTGATGGTCTTGATTGGAAGCGGCAAAAGTGGAATCTTTTTGGTAAAAAATATTATGAATTTTCTGAATGGGTAGCCTGCTTGTTTCCAGGTGTGCTTATTGCTGATTCACATGGGATTGAAAAGTATTATCAAAGGCGTTATGGCAGAAAGCTTCATTATGTTTCATACGGGGCAAATATTACTATAAGCCGGGATGCGTCGATATTAGATTCTTTTAAGCTAAAACCGGGAGAATATTTTTTACAAATCACCCGTTTTGAGCCGGAAAACAATCCTCTTCTTTCTGTAAAAGCCTTCTCTAATGTAAGTACTGATAAAAAACTGGTAATGGTAGGAGGAGCTAAGTATGGTTACGGTTATTCGGCCCGTATTTTTTCTGTGCATGACAAGAGGATACTCAGGTTAGGTTTTATTTATGATAAGAATACTATAAGAGAACTGCAGGCGAATGCTTATGCCTACATTCATGGAAACGAAGTAGGGGGGACGAACCCCGGCCTGCTCCAAGCTATGGCGGCAGGATGTTTTGTGATTTCCAGAGATGTTGCTTTTAATCGGGAAGTGCTCTGTGATGCAGGGATTTATTATAAAAGAGATGAGCAGGATTTAAAGAAAAAGCTTACCTGGGTACTTGAGCATCCGGAAGAAAAAAAGGAGTTAGGCCAAAAAGGGCAGGAAATCATAAAAAAATACCATAGTTGGGATTCGGTTGTGTCCGGCTATGAAAAACTCTTCTATTCGCTTTTGTAGACTTTTTCATAGACTGCAAGGGTATGGGAGGCTGTTTCTTCCCAATTTAGTTTATTTGCTCTCTCAAGGCCTTTGTGGCGGTATTTTGATCTTAATTCAGGGTTATTTAAAAGATTTATTAAAGCCCTGGCTATTTGTTCTGAATCAAGGGGGGGCACAGTGATTCCTGCGTCTGCTGTGATCTCTGATAAACTTGAATTGTTTGAGGTTATGACCGGGACTCCGGACTTCATAGCTTCTAGGACAGGCAGGCCAACTCCCTCATAAAGGGAGGGGTAAACAAAGAGATCGGCCTGGTTGTAAATATATGGCAGATCTTCGTCAGGGATAAAACCGGGGAAGATTATTTGTTCGCTTAACCTGTTTTTCCGGATAAAGTGAGTAATATCTTGGCTTCTGTAATCTTTTCTGCCAACAATTACTAATTGATGGGGGATGGAGCTGGAATTTTTTGCGGAAGAGAATGCTTTGATTGAAGTGATTAAATTTTTCCTGGGGTTTAACCTGCCTACTGACAGTATATATGGCCTTTTGATTTGGTATTTATCTAAGACTTTTTGGGTAATTTTTGCATCTTTTTCCGGGGAAAATCTGGGCGAGATCCCGTAGGGGATTACTTCAATTTTATCTGCTTGGATGTTATAGTGATTAATGATATCATTTTTTGAGTTATGGGAACCGGTGATTATTTTGTCTGAGCGTCTGGCCGTATTTTTAATCATAATTTTTGAGCGAAATGCCTCGAATTTCGAAAACGTTTGCGGGAAATGCAGAAAGCAGAGGTCATGGATGGTAGAGATTAATTTTCCCTTAAATACAGGAGGTGCGATAAACTGGACATGAAGAATGTCCAATGAGTCTGTAAAGGTTTTTTTTGCAAGCGAGAAGGGGATGCGGATTAGCGGATTTTTTAGAGAGAGTTTACGGATGCTGAAATTATTTTTTGCCTGGAACTGTTGGTAGAAATTGTGCTTATCATTTATTGCGTATAAAATGTATTCATTGTCTTTATCGATTGTTGCAAGGGCGTATAAAAAATTGCGTATATATGTACAATTGCCTTCACCGGATTTTTCGGCAGCATGGGAGTCAATTCCTATTTTCATTTTCAGGGATGATTTTACATGATATTATAAAACATGGGAAATTATAATTTAAAGTAATTCATAAACCACGGATATGAATAAGCTGGTCGATCTTTTAAAAAAAATAGTCCGCAGCAACGAACATCAATCAGGGCATCTTAATACCACCAGGTCCTGGTGGTTATTAGAAAACTTGGGAAGAATAGAGATGATGTCAAAGTATTTTGACCATCTCTTTTTTATATATTTGTGCGAGTGATAAGCGGAGCGGTAATATTCCGGATCTGCAATAAATGCTGAAATAGCATTATCAACCGAAGGAGAGAGGAATCCCTGCTTTAAAAGAGTCTTGAGCTTGGCAGTACTATAGGACTCAAATACCAGATCACTCACATCCTGGATCGTTAAAAACAGGATCGCTCCCGGCCGGCTGATCCGGCGCAGTTCCTTCAGCCAGGCAAATTGAGTGGTTTCATTCAGATGCGTCAGGACGGAGTTTCCTACAATAAAATCAAAAAAATTAGCTTCAAATTTACTGGGTGGCATCAGGTTCAGCAGTATTGTGCGGCAGTCGGGAAGATGTAAATTGCACCAGTTCACATTATCATAATCGACGTCTGCGCCATATATTTCTGTTTTTTGACCGGCATGTTTACAGAGATACCGCAGCAGGCGGCCGGAGCCACACCCCCAATCCAAAATATGCTCAAAATCCTGGATTTCGCTTGAAAAGAGCTTTTCCAGGGCATTTTCGATCTGCTTTGAAAGAGTGTATCCTCCTAATAGATACTTGGCTTCATCTTCACTGCCAATAACTCTATCGATACGCTCAGTCTCAGGCACAGGGTAATTCTCCGCGAGGAGTGGGACATAATAATTATGGTACCTGTTGGCACCAGGCTCTAAATGAAAAGGTGTATAGCTGAGGACCAGTTCCTCAGTTTTATCTGCGATAAAGCATGAGATGTTTTTTCTTAGAACAAAAGCACTCTTTTCTGCTCCCGGGAAATAAAAATATCTTTCGCCGATCCGGTCCGGTTTGACTCCCCAGTCAATAATATCAAACTCCTCTGAGTTGACTGAAAATTTTGCTGCGGAAAAATCCCCATCAGGAGGAAGCGCCATCCCTCTGATCGTCAACCATCCGGACTCGATCTTAATGCTCCCAATGGCCCAGGGTTCTATAGGATGACATTTTCGGAACCGAGGGGAGAATTGATGAAGATTCTCAAATTGAATATCCATAGGACAGTTGGAAAGCAGCGCTTCTCCATCTAACGCTGTGATGGAAACAGTATGAATTCTACCGTCAAAGTACTTGGGAGGAAGAGTCTCAAAAAAACCATACTTTCCATCTCCGTATCCTGCCTTTTCCAGATCTTCTCTGTATTTATCCGCCTTGCCCAAAAACAGGACCTTTCCATCGACCTCTATGGCTACTTCAACTTTATCTGCAAAATCATCGAGATATCTTGTCCACCCAATGATTTTACCATCTTCTGTGACTGGATCAAGATACCCTTCCACCGGGCGGGATCTGTTTTTCTTGTTCATGCTGTATTGCCTGTACTCTGTGAGAATATCACACAAGGAATTAACGGTCAAATTTCCACCCTGGGAAAAGGGAGAACCTGGGGTGAACCATAAGTAAAAGAGTTTACAGGCTCATGAAAATACATAGTTTATTGCTCCAGAAGTATACCGGCCGGCCTGTACTCCTTCATAAAGGGAAAATCATTACTCTCAGGAGTAATATGAGATGGTGTTCTGAATAAAGGCTTGAAAATGATGTCCCCAAGAGAGTATATTAATTTTATCAATAGAGTTGATGAGTGTTCGGTTTTATAAGGGCAACGCCAATGCCTGCAAATAACACTGGCGAAGCCAGTAAATTAAAATGAAATATTATCCCTTGATAGTGTCAGCGATCCTTCTTATTGCCTTCCCCTTCTTTTTCTATAAATATGTGCCTCTTGTCCCTGCTTATCTTATTGTGCTTATCCCGTTTCTGCTGGCGGTGTTTTTTCTTACTGCTTTGAAAAAAGAGGGGGGTATGCTCTTTTTTATTTTTATCTTTCCTTTACTCAACAGCTTACCTTACTTTTTTGGGCTCTATGAAAACATCCCTCAGGCTCCCGTAGCTCTGGTTCTCTTTCTTGCTTTTATAAGTGGCTGGTGCGTTAATATGTTTGTTTCAGGTGAGAGATTTTCGCTTAAACAGCCCCTTATTATTCCGATGACATTGCTGTCTCTTCTTATTCTTCTCTCCGGAATAATAACTTTTTTTCGCTACTCCGGGTTTTTCCCCTTTTGCTCTGATGGTCTGTATGAATTTATCGTCAATGTTAATGGCGTGACCAGTGGGGGAGCTTTTATGAGTATTCTTTTTAGCGCTGCCAATTATCTGGCCGGCTTTGCTCTGTTTTTGTGTTTTATTTACCTGGCAAAATCAGAGAGGTGGCGGGAAAAAATATTTATGGCCCTGGCTGCTTCGGTCTTGGTAGCAATAGGATTTGCTTTTTTTCAACGATTTTTTGATTTAAGCGCAGGAAATACTCCTTTCTGGGTAAATATGAAGCAGCTTAATTCCTTATTTAAAGACCCAAATGCTTTTGCTCTCTTTTTATCTGCAGTGATGCCTCTTTTTTTGGGCCTTGTTTTTTTTTGGAAGAAGGCAAAGCGTTTTTTTGCTTCAAGTATTATGGTTTTAATTCTTGTGGTATTTCCTTTTATTGGCAACCGCAGCGGATTTTTAGGGATAATGGTTTCTCTGTTGATCTTTGTAGTCTTGATGTTGATGTTTTACCGGAAAAAACAGCAAAGATTATTTAAGCCGGGATTTTTTTCGCTCTCAAAAATTTTAGCAGCTGTGATTATAATCGCAGGTTTGGGTGGATTGTTTTTTTTGATAAAAGGGCCCTCGACTTTGGGGAAGAGGCTGAAAGGTAATTTTAGGGCCATTTCTGCTAAAAGTTTGATAAGCGTTTCTCCTGAACGTTATTTTTTGTGGAAAGAAGCGGTCAGGATGACCAAAGATTATCCCCTCACCGGAGTAGGGCTGGGAGCATATATAATCGAGCTCCCCAATTACTATAAACAGGATACAAAGGCTTATAAAGGCATTCTGGAGAAATTCCGAAGGAATGATTCGGCAGAAAACTATTGGCTCCATATCAGCTCTGAATTGGGACTTATAGGATTGTTTTGTGTGCTCTGGCTTTTCTGGCTTATTTTCCGGAGAAGTATTTGTCTATTTCGACGTTCTTATGAAACAGAAAAAGATATAATAATAATGATAGGGGCTGTCTCCGGTTTATCTGCCCTGGCGGTAAATTATCTTTTCCATTCCTATATCGGAAGTTTTGAAGCCAAATTTATTTTTTGGATATTAGTAGGATTAGTGTTTTCTCTGGGAAAATCTGAGGAAATAAAGCCGGCAGAAAAGAAAGTAAAAGTGTTCGGTCTTGTCCTTATAGTGTTGTTTGGGGGATTACATATGGGGAGTGCAACTCATTCCCTCGCGCTTGGAAAAAGAGCAGAGAAAATAGGCATTAAGCAGGATTTTGGCTGGTATCAGGAGGAAAAAGACCAGCAAGGCCATACTTTCCGCTGGAGCAGAGAGTATGGGGGGGTGTCACTTAAACTAAAAGAACCGGATATTGGGTTTTCTTTATTAGCCTCCCATCCTGATATAAAAAGTAATCCTGTTAAAGCAAAGGTTTTTATTGTCAAAGATTTTTTTAAAAAGATAACACTTATGGATGAGATTACCTTAAGTAGGGAAAGCTGGCAGAGATATAAGTATCGGCTGCCTTATAAACCCGGCTCAAAGGTCATTTTGCTCTTTAAAGTAAGCCGTACCTGGAATCCGCAGAAAGCTTTGGGTGTGCCTGACCGCCGCAATTTAGGTATAGCGATAAGGCAGGAAAAACAGTAAAGGCAGGAAATTCAGGAAAAGCAGGAAAACATATTAGACACGGATCAACGCGGATAAAGCTAAAAAAACAATATTAGACACGGATGGACGCGGATAAAACCAAGATGCTTTTTCTTTTTTGGCTTGCATCCAAAAAACAAAAAGAACTTTCCAATTTGGGCAAAGCCCAAAAGTAAACCTTTAAACCAGAAAATAGTGAATAGTAAATAGTAAATAAAACTAGGGTAAAGGCAGAGGAAAACCTTTAGTTCAAATTACTTCGTGGAGTTAACCTGGATTATTCACGAGTCGAGGTTGCCGCAGATACGAGGCACAGGGTGCGAAGCTGTGGTCCTTCACCGCGAGTATCCTGTAACAAAGCATATGCGGTGAGATCGTCTCGCCTGAAAGGTAAAAAGTGCCAATGATAAAATATGCTATTGTTTTTTTGAATACAGCATTGGCAATTTTTATGAATAGTTCAGGAGAAGTGATGATGGGTTAATTTGTTTTGCCAATTCATTGGCAAAACTAATCAACATTATGCTTTAATCCGTGTTTAATCCGCGTTGATCCGCGTCTAATGCTTTATCGCTTTAATCCGTGTCCTCAGCGTAAAATTTTGTTTTCCTGTTTTTCACTTCTTGACATAGAGATGAGATAAAAATATAATTTTTTTCCAATGGGAGATAATATGAATACACTTTATCAGGAACAAGAAGAAGAAAAAGAAATAGATCTGCTTGAATACTGGCGAGTTATCTACAAGCGGAAATGGGTGGCGGTTGCATTTATTTCTACTGTTGTTCTATTTGCCGGCATATATTCTTTTAAAACTGCCCCAAAATACGAAGCAGTGGCATCCTTGATGATTGAGGAAGAAAACACCAAGATGTTAAGCATTGAAGGAGAATTCGGTTACAGGCAGAGAATAACAGACCTTCGCTTTTTTAACACCCAGCTCAAACTGCTGCAAAGTTACTCTCTTATCGAGCGGGTGGCAAAAAAACTGGACCTTTTGAATCATCCTGTTTTTCTTCCGGAGAAAAATGGAAATAACAGTAAGCAGAAAAAAA
>CBFDDY010000085.1:0-8580 GCA_965603705.1 uncultured bacterium
CTGAAAATTTTATTGATAAGCTCGACTATATATAAACTGTGCTCTAATTTTTCCATTGTTTAAACTTTGAAAGCGCCTTTATGGCCTCAATCAGAAAAATCAAGATCAAGGTTGAAAAACCAGCTGCAAATGCAACTACTTTCTGTGAGAAAAACAGAATTATAATAAAAAAGACGGCAATAATCAAGAGAAGACGGAGGCTGTAAAAGAACACAATGGTTGTGAATGCTTGTTTTTTTCTGTCTAATAAAATTTTGGTGATGGATTTTTTTAGCCAGGTGAACTCGGCGGCAGCCAGAAGGCCACCTGCCAAAACCAGCAGGGCGGATACTGTGTCAAAAAATATAAGAGTGGGGAGGGCAAGGATGAAAGCGAGGATAGTGATCTCCCAGGGAATCCGCTGCAGGATCTTTTCACTTATTGATTCAGCCTGTGTCATCTTTTGTTTCTCCACATATTATGATACCGTTATTTAAAGGATTTGTCTACGGGGTCAAGTCTTCATATTCCACATTAGAGCAAATAAAAATGAACTGTCTAATGTGGAATATGAAGACTTGACCCCGCTTTATTTGTACTTCTTTATCCCTTTAAGGAGGCTTATCATACCTGAAGCTATGCCCAGGAGGAGGAAAATAAGCAGCAGCCAGGGATGAGTACCGAACAGTTTGTCCAGATAATATCCCATGAATAGCCCAATAGCAATTGAAGAAGGCAATCTAAGTCCGATAGAGCTTAAATCGGCAATTTTGTGAAGAGGTATCTTTGAAGGCGTTTTTTTTTGCATCGATTATATATAATAGCATAATTTATCCTGTTTTTAGTATGTTGATAATATTAGGGGGTTGTGTTAAATTTCTGATGCATATTGAGAAATTTATAATGTTGAAAAAAAGACTGCTGGTTCCATTTTTTGTCTTCGCCTATTTCACTGCTAATTTTTTATCTGCACAGGAGCCTGAACTAAAATTAAAAGCCCATTCCTGGGAAAAAACAGAAGAGCGGATCTATGCTGTAGGAAATGTTGAGATTACCTATAAAAACTTAAAACTATTTGCTGACAAAGTGGAACTAAACACAGAGACCAAAGATGTTGTTGCGGAAGGGAATGTTGTAATCCAGATGCCCCAAGAAGTGATCAGCGCTGAAGAAATCCGTTTCAATTTGGATTCTAAAGAAGGAATATTGAAAAATGCTCATGGGATGGCCCAGCCTTCGATTAATTATGAAGCGGAATCGATCGAGAGGAAGGAGGAAGGCGTTTATCAGTTTAAAAAGGCCTCAATAACATCGTGCGCTCAGGCAGTGCCACGCTGGTGGTTTACAGGTTCTAAGGCAAATTTTAAAAAAAATGATTATATAGAGATGTGGAATGCGGTTTTAAGGATAAAAAAAATACCTGTTTTTTATTTCCCTTATATTAGATTTCCAGTAGGTGAAGATAAAGCTACCGGACTATTGACTCCACAGCTTGGGTATTCAGGACGTAAAGGGATTACTTATTCACAAGGATTCTACTGGGACATAAGAAGAAATATGGATGCCACTCTTAATCTGGATTATTATTCATTCAAAGGATTTGGGGCGGGGCTCGAGTATAGGTATTTGTTCCCCAAAGGAACAGGGGGAAAACTAAATCTATATTACTTCAATTTTAAGCCTTCTTCAGGGGAAGAAGGCGCAGAAGAGGCGGAAGAATATATTCCATATGCTTATATTTTGCGGTTCAAACATAACCAGTCTCTCCCATTTGATTTTAATCTTGTGGCAGATGTTGATTATCAAAGCTCTTTTGATTTTTTACGTGAATTTGATAATAATTTCCAGCGAGCACTTATTTCAAACCGCAGCTCCCAGGCTTATATTACTAGAGCCTGGTCTTACTTCAATTTAAGTATTAGAGCTGGGAGATTTGAAACCTATTACAAGCAGATCGATAAGTCGATTATCCGGCGAAATTTCCCTTCCCTCTCTTTTAGCTCATCCAAAATAAAAGTAATAAATCCTTTGTACTTATCCTTTTCATCATCATTTGAACGGTGGGAAAGAGGGTGGAAATCAGATTATGAAAACAGCGAACAAAAAAAAGGACAAACCCTTAGCATAACTCCAACACTTACGATTCCATTGACTTTTATTCCTTGGATGACATTGAATTCTTCTTTTTCATATAATTTCTCGTATTATTTTAATAGCTATTCTCCCGGGACGCATCAGGTTGTGGATGAGCCTTTATTGAGCCAGAGATATTCAATGAATTTTGAATACATTGGTCCGGTTTTTTATAAAATTTTCTTTAACTCGGATGATGAGCCTGTAATAAAACATATTATTGAGCCGTCAGTTACATATCATTATGATTCTCCGGTAGCAGTTTCAGATAGGGTAATAACCCAGACCGGGTTTTTTTTCCAATATCATTATTTAAAATACGGACTGACTAATCGTATTCTTCTTAAAAAGGAAAATATGTCAAAGGAAGTCTTCGCTTTAGGATGTGACCAGACATATTATTTTGCGCCTGAGAAAAGCCCGTTACAGAGGTACTTATTTAACGGAGAAATCCCGGCATTTTCTGATGTAGGCGGATATTTGAGGTTTTACCCTGGGAAAAAGTACAGTTTTGATTTTTCAGCAAGATTCAATCCTTACCACAAGACATTAGCGAGTGTTCGCTTAGGAGCTAATCTGGGGACAACTAATGATTCCTTATTCCTTAGAGTAAACTGGTATAAGGGAGTTAATCCTTATAGTGAATCGAGCTTTCGTAATCGTCATCAGATTGGTTTTTTTGGCGGAGCCAAGATTCCTTGGCTTGACTTGGATGTTAGGACAGAAGTTGAGTATAATATCTATGAGCATAAGCTGCTTTATTCTGCCTTTGAGCTAGAGTACAATTACCAGTGTCTTGATTTAAAGGCTGATCTTAGGGTATTCTATTACCGCGAGAAACCTGAAATGCAGTTTAGGATTACTTTCGGTCTGGGTAATATCGGGAAGACTACGGATTTTTTAGGTGGAATAGGGTTTTAGGCTACAAGTAGGCATTAGGTCAGTTGATCCAAAGCCACTTATGATAAAGAGAATAAACAAAAGAAGGACAAAGAGATGAAGGGATTAATATTAAGTGGAGGGAAGGGGACACGGCTGCGGCCGCTTACATTTACTCAAGCTAAACAGTTAGTGCCTGTGGCGAATAAGCCTGTACTTTTTTATGGGATCGAAGCGCTTAAAGAGGCAGGGATCGAGGATATAGGGATTGTTGTCGGCGATACCAAGGAGGAGATAAAAGAGGCTGCAGGTGATGGTTCCCGGTGGGATATTAAAATTTCTTATATCGAACAGGATGAGCCCCTAGGATTGGCTCATGCGGTAAAGATCTCGGCTGATTTTTTAAAAGGCGATCCATTTGTCATGTATCTGGGGGACAATATTCTTAAAAGCGGGATCAAGTCCTTGGTTGAGGAATTTAGGGAAAGCAAGCCGAATTCCTTGATCCTTTTAACCGAAGTTCCGGATCCTCAGATGTTCGGGGTAGCAGAACTTGAGGATGGCAAGGTAGTAAATCTTGTGGAAAAACCGAAACATCCCAAAAGCAACCTGGCTTTGGTGGGTGTATATATGTTCGACTCTCATATATTCGAAGCTGTAAATGCGATTAAACCTTCCTGGCGGAACGAACTTGAAATCACAGATGCCATCCAGCATTTAGTTGAGAATGGTTATGAGGTGCATCCCCATCTTGTTACCGGCTGGTGGAAAGATACAGGCAAGCTTGAGGATATCCTTGATGCAAACCGTCTTATTTTGGAAACTGTCGAAGAAAAGATCAAAGGTGAAGTGGATGAGAGGTCAAAGATAAATGGTCAGGTTGTAATTGGTATGGATACGAAAGTTAAAAATAGCATTATTCGGGGACCTGCGATTATTGGCGCCGGCACTGAGATTATTGATTCTTATATTGGCCCTTTTACTGCGATTCAGGATAACTGCCGCATAAACAAGACTGAAATAGAGAACACTATTATTCTTGAAGGCAGTAAGATCGATGATATCGGCAGCCGCATAGATGAGAGTTTGATCGGACGGGATGTGAAAATTTCAAAATGTCCACCCAGACCCTCTGTTTATAAATTTATGGTAGGCGATCAGAGTGATATCGTGATTAAGTAGGTTAATAATTAAGTGGACCTTAGCTATTCACAAAAGGTCAGGAGGAGAGCATGATAGATGGAGTTAAGGTTAAAAAATTAAAAGTTATCCCGGATGAAAGGGGAAGGCTTATGGAGATACTGCGTATGGATGATGACCTGTTTCAGAAATTCGGCCAGGTCTATATGACGACAACTTTTCCCGGGGTGGTAAAAGCCTGGCATCTTCATAAAATACAGACCGACAATGTAGCTTGTGTGCAGGGCATGATAAAGCTGGCCTTGTTTGATGCGCGGGAAGATTCTCCCACAAAGGGAAAAGTAGATGAGTTCTATCTTGGGATGCACAATCCTCTGCTGGTCCAGATACCGGCAGGTGTATATCACGGCTGGATGTGTGCTAGTCAGGAAGAAGCGATAATTGTTAATATCCCCACGGAAGTATATGTTTATAAACAGCCGGATGAATCTCGGGTAGACCCGCATAAAAATGATATCCCTTATGATTGGAGTAGAAAGGATGGCTGACCGTTCGCTTGAGGGTAAGACGATACTTGTAACAGGCGGGGCGGGATTTATCGGGAGCAACTTTATTCATTTTATGCTGCAAAATTATAAGAGCTGCAAGATCATTAACCTGGATAAGCTGACATATGCCGGGAATCCGGATAATTTAAAAGACATCGAGGATGACTCCAGATATGAATTTATTAAAGGAGATATCCGGGATAAAGAAATCGTGGAGGATGTATTCAAGCAGGTTCAGGGAGTAGTCCATATGGCAGCGGAAACTCATGTTGACAGGTCAATTGTCGATGCAGGGGAATTTGTGTTAACCGATGTATATGGGACTTTTATGCTTTTAGAAGCTTTGAGAAATGCTGATGTGGAATTTTTTCTACACGTTTCAACTGATGAGGTCTATGGAAGCCGGGATAGAGGTTTTTTCTCAGAAGCAGACCCGCTTAACCCTTCCTCCCCTTATGCAGCCAGTAAGACCGGGGCAGACCGGCTGGCATATTCTTATGTTGTAACTTATGGTGTGCCGGTTATGATCATCCGCCCTAGTAATAATTATGGACCCAATCAATACCCGGAAAAGTTTATTCCGCTTTTTATAAGCAATGCCCTGGAAGATAAGGACCTTCCTCTGTACGGCAAGGGAGAAAATGTTCGGGACTGGCTGTATGTGGAAGATAATTGCCGGGCGATTGACCTGGTTTGCCGGAAAGGTGCTTTGGGTGAGGTTTACAATGTCGGGGCGAATAATGAAGTGCAGAATATCACGATTGCACGCAAGATTGTGGAGCTTTTGGGGAAACCTGAGAGTTTGATCAAATTTGTCAAAGACCGTTTAGGTCATGATCGCAGGTATGCGATAGATTGCGCCAAGATCAATGCCCTAGGGTGGCAGCCGGAGAAAGATTTTGCAGAAGGTCTGGAAGAGACTGTGAGTTGGTATCAGGAGAAGGAAAACTGGTGGCGGAAGATAAAATACCAAAGTGAAGAGTTTATAGCCTTTCACAAAAAATATTATAGCTCATAGTTTGTAGATAGCAGCAATGACTTTACTATGAGCTATTCATTGTCTAGCTGGTTAAGATTTAGTAAAATGAGAATGTCTCAAGACAGCAAATGACTTGTATTGTTAGAAGGTAGAGGAGGAAATATGAGAGTACTTATTACAGGCATTACAGGTTTTGCGGGAAGTCATCTAGCCGATTATATTTTGGCAGAACATCCCGATATACAGGTGTCGGGAATTGTGCGTTGGCGGAGCCGGATGGAAAATGTGCTCCATATTAAAGATAAAGTCAACCTGGTTGAAGCGGATTTAAAAGATATCGTATCTCTTAAAAAGGCGCTTGCTGAGGAAAAGCCTGACAGGATATTTCATCTTGCTGCTCAGAGTTTTGTGCCTACTTCCTGGATCTGTCCGGCAGAGACGTTTGCCATAAACAGTATCGGGCAGATCAATCTTTTTGAAGCTGTTTTGGATTTAGGTCTTAAACCAAGAATACAGATCGCAGGTTCAAGTGAGGAATATGGCTTAGTACATCCTGACGAAGTTCCTATGAAAGAAACCAATCCTCTGCGTCCTTTAAGCCCTTATGCTGTAAGTAAAGTTGGGCAGGAC
Organism: uncultured bacterium; assembly: GCA_965603705.1. Classification (GTDB taxonomy): domain Bacteria; phylum Acidobacteriota; class Aminicenantia; order Aminicenantales; family Aminicenantaceae; genus JAUVXM01. The sequence continues at coordinate 6,289 of CBFDDY010000085.1, forward strand.
ATGCTGGGCTTTCAGTATCACAAAAGTTATGGAATGCACATCATAAGAACACGCGGATTTAATCATACAGGACCGCGGCGGGGGGATGTTTTTATCTGCTCTAATTTTGCAAAACAGATCGTAGAGATAGAAAAAGAAAAACGCGAACCCGTGATGTATGTAGGAAACCTGGAAGCAAAAAGGGATTTTACGGATGTGCGTGACACAGTAAGAGCATACTGGTTGAGTCTTGAGAAAGGGAAGGCAGGAGATGTTTATAACATCGGGACTGGCAGAGCTTATGCAATGAAAGAGATACTGGATATGCTGCTTTCCTTAAGCCGTACTAAGGTTGAAGTTAAAATCGATCCTAAAAGGCTGCGGCCTTCTGATGTCCAGATACTTTTATCTGACAGCACAAAAATCAGGCAGCTTACAGGTTGGGAGCCTAAGATAGAATTAAAACAGTCTCTGGAAGATCTTCTTGATTTTTGGAGAGAGAGGGTTTGAGACGAAAAATATTTATTACCGGTGTAACCGGATTTGTCGGTATTACTCTATCCCGCTTGCTGGATTTTCCTGAAAATGATATATGTGGCACATCTTTTCCCCATAAGCCTAAACCTTTAGGCCTTAAATGCAGGAATGATATCCGCTATCTGGATATTCGGCGGGAGGGGGATATCAGGGAGTTTATTAAAGAGACACGTCCGGATAGAGTTTTTCATCTGGCTGCGGTTTCAAATGTAGGCTGTTCCTGGGAAAAACGCAGAGAAACTATTGAGACAAATATCCTGGGGACACAGAATGTATTTGAAGCTTTAAGGAAATATAGCCCGAAGGCCAGAGTGCTTTTTGTAAGCTCTTCTGATGTCTATGGGGATGCATCCATGGATGATAGGGCGCTTTGTGAAGATGATAGTATTAAAGCAGTCAGTCCATATGCTTTTTCCAAGATAAGCGGAGAACTGCTCAGCCGGTTTTATGCAGATGTTGAAGGGCTTCACATTGTTATTGCCCGTTCTTTTCCCCATACAGGCCCGGGGCAGAGTCCGGATTTTGTCTGCTCTGATTGGGCGTATCAGATTGCAAAGATAGAAGAAGGTTCTAAAGAGCCTGTGATGAAGGTGGGGAATATCGATGTTAAAAGAGATTTTTCCGATGTAAGGGATGTAGTCAAAGCTTATGTGCAGCTTTTAGAGAAGGGCCGGAAGGGAGAGGTCTATAATGTTGCTTCAGGAAAGGCTGTTTCCCTGCAGAAGATTCTTGATATACTGCTGTCTTTTTCCTCTATCGCCATTAAAGTTCAAGTGGATTTGCAGAGGTTGCGCAAAAAAGACATACCCTGTTTGAGGGGCGACAACAGCAAAATTCGAAAAGAGACAGGCTGGAAGCCTGATTCACACCTAAGGCAGACTTTAGAAGATTTGTTGGAGTATTGGCGGAATTAAAAGAGTTATGAATCTTATTTTGATTATTGGGATGAGTTTTCTCCTGCTGCAAAAACAATCAGTTGGTTTTTTCTATTCCCTCAAGCAGCTCCTCTCGTGATAAAGTAGCAGTGCCGATTTTACCTACTACAATGCTGGCTGCGGTATTGGCGAGGATGGCTGCTTCTTTTATCGAGGCCCCAGCCAGCAAAGCCAGACCGGCTGTGGCTATAACAGTATCGCCGGCCCCGGTCACGTCATAGACTTCCTTTGCGATTGTAGGGATATGTATGGGGGGTTCATCTTTTTCAAAATAAGTCATTCCCTGTTGACCCCGTTTAATGATGAGGTATTGAGTGGTAATCCGGGAAAATAGTTTTTTCCCCACTTCTTCTACGTCAGAATCGCTAATACATGGCTTATGGGTGATGCGGGCTGCTTCGAAGTGATTTGGTGTCAACATTGTCACTGGGGATAAAAGGGAGATGTTTTTGACCTTCGGATCTGCAAACACAGGGATATTATTTTTATCCAGGTAAGGCAGGGTTTTTTTCATCAAAGATTGGCTGATGATGCCTTTTTTATAGTCGGAGATGATGAGGCCATCGAATTTTTCCTGTTGTATGAATGAAAAGATATTCTCCCGCGTTTTATGAGGGAGAGGACACGTAGACTCCTGATCGACTCTTACAACTTGCTGCTGATGGGCGATGACCCTGGTTTTTATAGCTGTGGGACGGTTTTTCACTGTGAAAATGCCGCTCCTGTCAGGGATGTTGTTTTTTATCCATTCGCCGGCAGCATCCTCGCCGACAACGCCGATTAAGACCGGAGAGGCATCCAGGCTTTCCAGATTATGACAGACATTTCCTGCTCCTCCCAG
>CBFDDY010000086.1:0-8512 GCA_965603705.1 uncultured bacterium
ATTCTGATTGTTCCTCAGCCGCAATAGAGAGCTGAGCTTGAGGAGGCGGGGGCCGATTTCAACTTCCTCATGAAAGAAGTGGAAGACGGAACGGAGTACGGAGTACTCTTGAAAAAAATGTTGCGCGGGGTATTTGAGAGCCCTGAAGTCAAAGGCCCTGATTTTTATTCCATGGTCGCTGAGGCCGTTTCCATCCGTGAGAAGTTCGATATCATCCGTCTCTGCTATTAGAGGAGGCAAGGAACATGTCTAAGAAATCAAAAGATCCGGGGCGCTTTGCCCGAAGTGGAGTCCAGGGAGAACACCCTTATGGAGATATTGGACAGTTTATCTGCCTGCTGGTTTTTTTAGCGGTTTGGATCCTGGATTCCTTCGTGTTCCACTTTTCGATCGTGCTCAGCTCCTCGCTGTCGTTTTTGGTACAGGGCCTTATTGCGCTGCCGATTATCGTCGCTTCAGTGTATTTGGTGTTGTCCGGCCACCGAGCCATCTCCGATGAAGTGCAGGCCGCCCCGCGCGTCCTTAAAGATGGGGCTTTCGCTTATGTGCGGCATCTTCTGTATCTGGCGGGACTCCTCTTCTACATCTTGCTCCTGGTTTTTAACCTGTCTCTCTTGTCTTTTGCGGTCTTTGCCGGAATCGTTATTTTCTATAACTTTATAGCCGCTTCTGAGGAGAAGGGGATGGAACAGCGGTTTGGTCGGGAATATGCGGACTACAAAGCTGCTGTCGGCAGATGGTTCCCCAAATTATTCGCTCGGAAGAGCCAATAAAACATGGGGGTCGGGCCGTAGAAATTGGGGTCGGGCAGTGAAAACGATTTTGGGGTCGGACTGCAGCATCGCTGAGCTTACCAATAACTTATGAGAAATATCCCTTCGAAATAATTCCTTAGAGGTGATTTTTTTTATGGCTGCGATTCGCTCCTCAGCTTAAATGAAATGGACTGGAATGCTTCAATCGTATCTTAGGCTTACCGGGCCTTATCATTGGATGTTTCGAAACCGGCCCCCGTGTCGTGTTCGCGAAAGCGTTTTCCGCCGGCACCCTTGTAGGGAAGGAGAGCGGGAACATAACTTTGGTAATTCTCATATTCTTTGCAGAAGATCTTAACCAATCTGCGCTCTTCCATCACGACCACGCAATGGGAAAGCATAAACAATAGAATCCAGGGAATGAAAAACATCAGATCTTTATACCAGAGGATCGGCAAAGGCGGAATCGCAATCAGAAGGGTTGCGTAGAGAGGATGTCTTACGTAGTTAAAGGGGCCATGCGTGATGAACCGGTTTTCCCCATCCAGCAGGTTAACCTTTATCAAATTTAAGGTGTGATTAAACCAGATCATGCCCGTCAGGCAGATAATCAAACAGATTATGCTTATGATGACCTGTGTGTGTACGGTGATAGAGATGGGATAAGAGATCCAATCCCGAACAGCGAGGGTCAAAGCCTCAAGCAGAAAGCCTAACAGGATCAAGTGCGGACCCACACCCAATAGGCTCTTCACACCCTTCAAGAGATAAGCGAACTTGCTGTTTCTTAAAGCCATCGTTTCGTTTGTTTTCTTGAATTCCCTTCAGTCGGTACCTTTTTTGTATTTCCAAAGCTTTGGGAATATAGCCGATGTTATCTTCTTATACTCGATATAGTCTTGTCCAAATTCTCTTTCCATTAGTTTCTCTTCTCTTTTTATAAATATTTTAAACATGATGTATAGAAAACATGGGATTGTCAGCAGCAACCAGGAATTTAAGAACAAAAGGATTCCGGGAAGAAGGAAAAATGTCACTTCAGCAAAGAGGGGATTTCTGCAGATGGAAAAAACACCCATGGTTAGTAATTTATTTTGCTTATATGCGGTTTTAAGTGTCAGCAGTGTTGTGAAATAGGATGGAATTCCAACACTAAGCAAAACGACCGCCAAAGTGATTAAAATCCGGTGAGGAATAAAATCGATTTGAAAAATCGGTTTCAGGAAATAATCGATGAGAATGACGGCAATAGAATACAAAATTGTAATCAGAAAAACAATCGGTGAGGCCCCCCAAAATGTCATTTTTTTATCTTCATGATTATTCATTTTACCCTCACCCCGATGAATAGAGCTTGAATTTGAATGATAGGAATTTCGATTTTCTGTTGGTGTTGATTTTCACTTGATTTAATCAAATTCCCACCCACTAAGCAACTTCATTACTTATCATACATATGAAATAAAGGACAAGTCAATAACAAGCCCATGGAAAATAGAGAATATCAGAAAATCAGCGTAATAGAGGCTTAGAAAGAATAGAGATCTCCCTTGTCCCTGATCAGGAATATGTGTGGTCACTCTGGCTATGAACTCAAGGTAATCCAGAGACTCTGTCTCAGTCGGGATGCTATGCAATAAATGCCCATGACCGTAATTTAAATGATGAGCAGTTAAAAGCCCTCGCAAAAAAGCTTCAAAACAAATAAGCCCCGGAATATAGAATAAAGTTTTTAGGATATTTTAATTTTCTTTTTTCCCGGTAATCTTTTTTAGAGCCTGGATTGCAGTGGGATATTTAGGATCGATTTTTAGGGCCTTCTTGTAATATTTTATAGCCAGCTCTTTATTACCATTTTCAAGGTATGCTTCACCAAGGCTGTCGTAAACATCCACATTCTCCGGATAAATCAGGGTGTTTGCGATAAAGACAGTTATGGCCAATTGTCTCTTATCCTGCCCAAGTAAGCTGTAGCCCAATTCATTTATCGTAGATCGGTCCATTAAATCAACCTTTACCGCTCTTTTTAGACTGGATATCATCAATTTCTGACCTTCTTCTATCTTGTTGTCATCAAATAACTGCTCAGCTTTTTTGGTATCTGCATTGAATTTTTTGTAATTTAATAACAATTTATCCTTTATTTGTTTAGAATGGATTTCAGCACCTTTCTTTGCTTCCTTTAAAGCCATTTTTAAAGCTTTATCAGCAGAAACCAATATATCAGGTTTTACACCGACCCCCTCCCAATTGGTGCCGGTAACCGGGCTGATGGCTCTTCCATGAGGTATTGATATTCTGAGATTTTTGTATACCACCCAGGTTGATGATGGATTGGCCCCTCCGGCAGAAACTTCCCCGATAATCACCGCCCTTTTAAGGGTTTGTAGTTCATAAGCAAATGCTTCACCACCTGAAAATGTATTTTTGCTGATCAATACAAAGAGCGGTACATCAACCATCTTTTTTCCCGGGACCTCTCCTCCGGTCCAGATTTCATCTGTTCGATCCCGGGACCTCCAATAGAGACTGTTAATATGGGTGGGTTTTTCAAAAAAATAACTAAAGAGATGAGCCATATATGCTTCATCCCCGCCATTGTTTACCCTCAAATCAAAAATAATGGCATCGGTATTGGACAGAAAGGTCATTGCGGAATCAACCTTCATAATTGCCTCTTTGGAATGCATTACCGAATGGATGCTCATATACCCAACATTACCTTCATAGATTTGTATCCTGTCCAATCCATAATTTTTTCGCTTCTCAGACAGCTGACCTAAAATCCTCCTTAATTTATGATCGACATCTCTTCTTTCAGGATTGGATCCCAGATACATGTGTAAATGTTTATCATTACACAACAATCTTAGTTCCCGGGTTAGTTGTTTGGCCAGGTCCTCCGGTTGCACAATATTTTTAAAGGTTCCTTTTTTATGTAATTTTTTTATATGTATGGCCATTTTTTCAGCCATCTCAGGGATCACATAAAATTTTTTTAAAAGGGAGCAGGTCTTGGCTATTATTGTTTCCTTCTCTCCTTTGGTTAATTCAACAATAGGATCTTGAGAAAATGTACTAAAAAGCATTCCTGATAAAATAAATAAAGCAAAAATTATTTTTTTTATTTTTAACATTCTGACTCCTTTATTTGGCATATTATATATTTTTAGCCACTTTAATTATTTTTTAATCCAGCAGGTTTAAATCCCTGAATAAAACTATTACCAGTCCCTTCATACTTGCTCCTTTGTTTTGATTCATTATATTATAAACGTTAAATTACTCCCATGGTTACAAAAAATATTATATTACAGTTGAATATAAACTAGCCTGAATTATTCATAAAAAAATGGCGATGTTTTTATTATTAATTTATTTTCAGTGATATGCAAGATTCTTTCAAGAATGATTATTTTAACTTTTTTCTCGTTTTTGTTTTTAATATTAATCGCCATTTTTTTACCTTTCAGGCGAGCCGATCTCACTGCATCTGCTTTGTTACAGAGCACTTGCGGTGAAGTGTTGGTTCCTACCACGGCCAGCAATTATATGACTGGGCCCCCGGAGCCCAAAACCTTAAGGTTATTTGAATGGGGAGATCATAACAGCATTTTTCCCATCTGGAAAGAATTGCTGATCAAGCTACTAATATTAGTGAAGATGTCATTTATTATGTAAAAGGGAAGACCATACAGCACTTTTGTGAAAAAAGATAATGCCGAAGGGGGGACTCGAACCCCCACAAGCTAAACGCTCACATGGCCCTCAACCATGCGTGTCTACCAATTCCACCACTTCGGCATATCAGGTCATTGACTGACTGAAGCAGGGTTATTTCTTTTCTTCTGTAGTATTTTTATTTTCTGTTTTCTTCTGGACTGCTTGTTTTTTTTCATCAGGTTTCTGTTCAGAGGCTTTTTTCTTTGTATCCGGAGTTGTAACAGCAGCTTTTTCTGTGATCGGGGCTTTTTCGTTTTCTAATACCGAACCTCCTTCTTGCCCAGAAAGGATCCAAAGGCCAAAGGAGGTAAACATAAAAAGAACTGCGCTTATAGTTGTCATTTTGGATAAAATTGTCTGTGCTCCCCTGGGGCCAAAGGCCGATTGGCTGCCGGCTCCACCAAAAGCACCGGCCAGATCTGCAGATTTTCCTGATTGAAGTAAAACTGCGATAATGAGGATAAAGCAGATAATAATATGAATAGTTGTAATAAATGTTGTCATTTTTCCTCGTAGGCTTTTATAGCTTCCTTTGCGATTTCAATAAATGATTCTGATTTAAGAGCAGCTCCGCCTATTAGAGCTCCATTTATGTCTTTTTCTTTTAATAATGAAAAAGCATTGGCTGGTTTTACTGAACCGCCGTAGAGGATTATAGCACAGGAACCGGTTTTATTTCCATATTTTTCTGTTAATTTACTGCGGATATAGCTGTGAATATCCTGTGCCTGTTCAGGGCTCGCAGTTAGTCCTGTTCCTATTGCCCAGAGAGGTTCGTATGCGATGATGATCTTTTCGGCCTCTTCAGGGCCAATCCCCTCTAAGCCCTCGTTTATTTGTTTTTCCACCTTATCTATCGTCTTGCCACTATCTCTTTCTTCAAGCGATTCTCCAATACACATTATCGGAAAGAGATCATGTTTGAGAGCGCTTTTAATTTTTTTATTTACAGTGGCATTGGTTTCGCCGAAATACTGACGTCTTTCTGAGTGGCCTATTACTACATAGTCGCAGCCAGCATCTTTAAGCATGGCAGCGGATATTTCTCCGGTAAAAGCGCCTTCCTCTTCCCAGAAGATATTTTGAGCTCCCAGTTGAATAGCGGAGTCATGGAGTAAGTCTTGGATTTTACTTAAGGCGGTATAAGGAGGGATCACTACTATTTCAGAAGAGGATGTTTCTTCTTCGGCCAACCGGATCTCCTTAACGAGTTCCAATGCTTCCGTAATAGTTTTAAACATTTTCCAGTTTCCGGCAATAAAAGGTTTTTTATTGGATAGGGTCATATTGTTTCTCCTTTAAAGCTTCAATTCCGGGCAGAGTTTCATTGGCAATATATTCCAGTGATGCGCCTCCGCCGGTAGAGATATGGGAAATGTTATTTTCCACTCCCGCTTTATGTATTGCAGCAACGGAATCACCTCCTCCCACGATCGAAAGTGCCCTAGAGCGCGCAACTGCTTCGGCTATCCCGATAGTTCCCCGGGCAAATTGGTCGATCTCAAAGACACCCATAGGTCCGTTCCAGAAGATAGTTTTAGCTGAAGCGATTGATTTTGAATATTTTTTTATTGTGGCAGGCCCGATATCCAAAGCCATGCTTTTTTCTGGGATGGGAAAGGAATTAACTGTCTCAGCCTTTGCTTCAGAGCTGATCGCTTCAGCTATGATATGGTCGTAAGGCAGGAAGATGTTAACACCTTTTTTCTGAGCCTTATCTGCAAGTTTAAGAGTGAGGTCTTTTTTATCCTCTTCTACAATAGAGTGTCCGGTATTTAAACCCTGAGCTGAGAAGAATGTGTAAGCCATTGCTCCTCCGATAAGGATATCACTTGCTTTGTTTATCAGCGAGTCGATCACCGGTAATTTATCTGTAACTTTGGCGCCTCCCAGAATTGCGACATAGGGTTTTTGAGGAGACTGGATTATCATTTGCAGGTATTCGATTTCTTTACTGACAAGAAAACCGGGTGCGGATTTTTTAACATGCCGGGTGATCGCTACCACAGAAGCATGTGACCTGTGGCAGGCACCGAAAGCGTCATTTATGTAATAATCTATATCTTTGGCAAGCTGGCGGGCAAAATCAGGGTCATTATCTCTTTCCTCTTTATAGAACCTGAGATTTTCTAAGAGGAGGACATCACCCTCTTTTAGATCCTGTTTTAATCTTTTAACCTTGTCTCCGATCACATCAGGGGCAAATATGACTTTCAGGCCAAGGAGTTCAGATAATCTTACGGCAACCGGTTTAAGACTGAGTCCAGGTATGAACCGTCCTTTTGGCCGGCCGAAATGGGAGGCTGTAATGATTTTGGCTTTCTGTTCGATCAGATACTTTAATGTGGGTAAAACCGCCCGGATACGGCTGTCATCGCTGATTTTTCCGGTTTTATCCAAAGGGACATTAAAATCAACCCGCAGAAAGACTCTTTTTCCTTTTAGATCCAGCTCATTCAGCAGTAACATTTTGGGAATAATCCAGGCTTCAGCGGGTGATATATTTTACCAGGTCTTTGAGCCGGCAGGAATAGCCCCACTCATTGTCATACCAGGCCAGGACTTTAATGAGATTGCCTTCTGTTACCCGGGTAAACAATCCATCGACGATTGATGAATGAGGATTGGAAGTGTAGTCAATAGAAACCAAGGGAGATTCGGAATAGTCCAGGATTCCCTTTAGTTTTCCTTGGGCAGCGTTTTTTATAGCATTATTTGCTTCTTCTACGGTTATGTTTTTGCTTAACAAAGCGACCAGGTCGACAATTGACACATTAGGGGTTGGAACTCTGATAGCGATACCATCGATTTTCCCTTTCAGCTCAGGCATTACCAGCCCAACGGCTTTTGCGGCACCTGTGGTTGTGGGGATCTGAGATAGGGCAGCGGCTCGGGCTCGCCTCAGGTCTTTGTGCGGGGTGTCAAGGATCCGCTGGTCACTGGTGTAGGCATGGATCGTGGTCATGAATGCTTTTTCTATTCCGAATTCTTCATGTAGTACTTTTGTAGGGGGAGCCAGGCAGTTGGTTGTGCAGGAGGCATTGGAGATGATGTGATGGTTTTCCGGGTCATATATACCTTCATTTACTCCTAGAACAATAGTGATATCCGGGTCTATGGCAGGGGCTGAAATAATGACTTTTTCTGCGCCGCCCTGTTCGATGTGTTTGGCTGCATCCGGTCTTTTTCTGAAAAGTCCTGTAGATTCGATCACAACCGGAATTCCGAGGTCTTTCCAGGGGAGGTTGCCCGGATCTCGTTCTGTAAATACTTTTATCTCTCTTCCATCAACGAAAATAGAATCCTCTTTAGCCTGAATTTCAGCATCCAGGATACCGAGGACAGAATCATACTTTAGCAGATGAGCTAGGGTGTTTGCGTCAGTAATATCATTAACAGCTGTGATTTCTACGTCAGGATCTTGATATGAAGCCCTAAAAACATTTCTTCCGATCCTGCCAAATCCATTTATGCCGATTTTAATGCTCATGAAATACCTCCATATTATTTATCATAATCCAGGTTATTTAAGTAACATAAATCACTGTCAGTTGCAAGTATAAGGGGAGTGGAGTGCCCCATTTTTTCTAAGCTTCTGAGCTATAAGCAAGAATCAGGTCAGTTGATACGAAAACATGCGGATTTTCCCCAGCGCGGAAAATCCGCTCGGATACAGTCTTCGCTCTCTTCTCCTTTTACTAAATTTTAACAATGAAGCAATTTACAATTTACATTTTACTTTATATTATATGTATCGGCATTATTTATGAAGACATATACAACTAACTCTGAGGAAGAAACTTTTAAGCTGGCAAAAAGTATTTCCTTTAATTTCAAAGGGGATGAAGTAGTGCTGCTTGTCGGAGAACTTGGAGCAGGAAAAACCGTATTCACCAAGGGTATTGCGGCAGGATTGGAATTTGCTGACCATAACAGAGTGTGCAGCCCTTCTTATACACTGATCAATCTTTATAAGGCTAAATTCCCTATAATCCATATAGACCTCTATCGCCTGGAAAATAAAGATGATATTT
>CBFDDY010000087.1:0-8488 GCA_965603705.1 uncultured bacterium
ATGCCCGCGTTGTTCCGGATGGCTTTCTCCGGGATTTACCAGTATCCATCCCGGCACTTTAGCTGGATTATTCACGATAGTTAAAGCAGAAAATAGAAAATAGAAAATTATAAATGGATAAAAGCTGTGAAATGTGAATTGTTAACTGTTAAACGTAAACAGATAAGAGTAATTATTATTTATAAATCTTATGTTACATGGGAAATTATATCAGAATAATTTTTATATTCCCCACTTTTAAAAATAGATCGGATATTTTCAAATAATAGCTCAATTTCCTCATCTAGGGTATAAAAATGAGGCCCTACCCGGATTACATCCGGTACGGATTTATCCCCTTTTCTAAAATCAACTCGAATGCTTTTTTGTTCTAAAGCCTGACTAACCTGAAAAGCATGGAGAATTCCTAATGATACTGCTCCGCCCCGCTGATCCGATTTTTCAGGAGAATAAACCTTAAAGTCCATTCCCTGTGCTTTCTTTATGATCATATTGGTCTGATAAATGGATTTTTCCCTTATTGCCCCAATGCCCACTTCTCGGATAATATCCAACCCCGGTTCAACAGAATAGAGACAAGCAACAGGAGGGGTTCCAGACATAAATTTATATGCACCTTGGGAAAACTTGAGATCAGTACGGAAATCAAAGGGCAAAGCATGTGCTAGCCAACCTGTCAGGGAAGGCTCGCACCCAAATGCAAGCTCAGGATCAACATAAAGAAACGCATTGCCAGGTCCACCGCACAGCCATTTTAAGCATCCGCCTACATAAAAATCCACGTTTATTTTTTTTACATCAACCGGAATTACTCCAGGGGCATGGTATCCGTCAATAAGTGAATAGGCCCCGACCCTTCGCGCCTTTGAAGTTATTGCAGCGATATCCTGAATAAAAGCAGATTTAAAATACACATGAGACGTTGCAACAAAAAGAGTCCTGTCATCAATATTTTCAATAATTCTTTCAACATCAATACCAGGATCCAGGTTGTTTCCAGGAATAATCTTTACTTCCCACCCTGCAAACTCAGCAATCTTTGACACTGCATAAATAATAGAAGGGAAATCATATTCCGTCATGACGATTTTATTGCGTTTGTTTCTTTTTGAAGTAAGTTTGGTCGAGAGAGCAGCCCAGTGGCACTGGGTCGCATTTGTTAACATAGTGACTTCATTTGGGCCTGCTCCGATAAAAGAGGCAACCTTATCTCCGATCATACGGGATAAACCCCACCATTCAGTCTTCCATGCACCTACTCCTTGTTCTGCCCAAAGTGCGTAAAATCTTTCCAGGCTAGCACTTACTTTCCGGGGAACAGCCCCCAATGAATTACTGATCAAGTAAGTGCATTCCTTTAAAACCGGAAATTCTTTCCTGATAGATGCAATCTCTTTTCTTAAATCTCTTTTTTTATCTGGCACAACTAATACCGAAGTTTATCCAGGTAGTCCGTTTTTGACATAATATTTAACTCTCTCAACAAACAGGTCCAGTTCTCTTAGAGAAGTATAGATACTAGGAGTTACTCTCATTGCAACGACTTTTTCTTTATTCCCATCCGGGGACGGTATGCCTACAGTAATATTAAAGATCTTATCTTTATTAAAGAGAACCTGGCTTAATTTTGTCATATCAATCCCATCAATATTATACGTTCCGATACCGCAGGACTGGTCCGGACTATAAGATGTTAGCATATTGAAACCGGGAAGTTTTTCCAGTTTTTTTGCCCAGTAATTTCTCAAGTATCGCAATCTTTCTTCCTTTCTCTTTGCTCCTATACTGTAATGAAAGTTCAAAGCCTCTCCTATTGCAAGTTTTAAAGCTTCCGGTTGAGTTCCTACATGTTCGAATTTCCGGATATCATCGCTTAAGGGGTCAGGTGCGGGGAATAACGGCCATATTTTACGAATCTTTTCTTTTTTTACATAAAGGAAACCTGTGCCAATGGGAGCCATCATCCATTTGTGCAAATTTGCACCATAGATGTCACAATCCAGATCTTGTTGTTCAAAGACAAAATGACCGTACGCATGAGCACCGTCGATTACTACTTCAATTCCGCGCTTGCGTGCCATCCTGCAGATTTCTCTGACGGGAAAGATCTGGCCTGATAAATTGGTGATATGACAGATCAGGATAATTTTTGTCTTAGAAGTTACATTTTTCTCAAAGAGTTTAGCAAGATCATTTATATTTTTCGGAGGGTAGGGAAAAGAAAATGTTTTTACTTTAACTCCTTCTCTGTTTCCTCTTTGATAAAGTGCATTTTTCATAGAAGGATAATCATGGGTAGTAGTAAGGACTTCATCCCCAGGTTTAAGCTCCAGGCCCAGAAGAGCGATCTGCATGGATTCAGTTACATTCCGAGTAATTGCTATTTCCTCAGGGGAGCAGCCAAAACTGTCGGCAATTTTTTTTCGGATAAGCTCTTTTCTTGGACGTAAGTACCTCCAGGAATTAAGGACAGGGGCCCCATTTGAAAAATCCATATAGCGCTTGACCGCATCTATTACAATTGTGGGAGAAGGATGTACTCCCCCATTATTTAAATTGATTATGCTGCGGTCAATATTAAATGACTGCTTTACATGAAACCAAAAACTTTCATCCCTGGCTGCTGCGGCAGGGGAAACCTTTCCCATTTCTTTAGTTTTCTTCTTAAGTCCGGCCTTAGCTTCTGAAGCGGATATACCAAAAATTCCTAAGCCTCCGACGCCAAGACCAAGTCCCTTGATAAACTGCCTGCGGTTTGAGATCATCTCCTCCTCCGTTTTCAATAAGATATTTTTAACATATCATAATTAGAAAAGAAATTAAAATGCTAAACGGCCTACCTTCTGATAACTGCCTACTGGCATAAGCCCAGGGGAGATGGTTGCTTTTTCTTAGGATATCTTCCATAAAAAAAGTCATCACCTATAACTGAAATAGTCTGAGCAGCGGATGAGCTGCTTGTTAAATTCCTGATAATATTATGCATCAGATTATTCTGTTTACTGTAAGGACACACCATAATGCAACGAGCACAATCAGTCCCTACTTTTCTCCAGTATCTATAGCATTCTTCCCGCTTTATTACCCATTTTAAAACTCCGTTTCCTTCAAGCTTCTCTTCAGATGGGATTGCTTTTGACGGACAGTTTTCCGCACATTTGCGACACTTTTTACAAAAATCCTGGACACCAAATACTACTGGCTCATCCGGAGTTAAAGGCAAATCAGTAGTAATAACTCCAAGACGTATGCGGGGACCGTATTTTTTTGTTATAAGAATCCCCATTCTTCCTACCTCCCCTAATCCCGCCTTCCAAGCCAAGGGGGTGACCATCACCTGATAATTGCTTTCCGAGATATGAGCACGAGCAGGATATCCAAGGCGCCTTATCAAACTAGCGCCAATTATAGAGATTTTTGCAGCTTCAACATACTGTTTTGCAGATTCTACAATAACAGGTGCTCGAGGGGCACAATTAATCATATCTTCCCTCATCTCTAGAGCAAAAACAATTGCATATTTATGCCTACACTCAATTTTTTTTCCATAAGGTTCAGGCCCTCTACCTACATGAGAATAAACATAAGCCTGGTCCAGCTTGCATATTCCACAGAGGCCTGAACCAAGATAATCAATGATATTTTTTACCATCTTGGTATTTTCCTCCGGCGATCGTTCAAATTTAATTGCTGGTTCATTCCCTTCTAATCCAAGCAATTGCTGCTCACAAAAATTAAATTCAGCTTCTGCCAGCGAAAACATTACTGGTTCCTTCTTTTTAAAATGGGAGTCTAATATATCATTTAATTTCCTTATTTTTTCATCAACCGCAAAATATTCTTTGTGTGTTGAATAATATTTTTTGAATTTTTCTGATCTGATTTCTAGATCAAAGCGGGCAAAGATCGTATCCCTTTCATCGACTTTTTTCTGCTCGCCTATGATTTTTATTGTGGCCCTCGGCTTTGCTGAAACAAATATCCAGAAGATAACAATCATTGACATTACGAAAGTCCCAACAAAAAACCAACTCTTAACTTCTGGGATATAAACAAAAAACACACTACCTGTACCAGTTAAAATCAATAAAATAAGACCGCTTCGTAGAAATGCTCTCCATTCTTTCTCAAATAAACTGTAAATTAAGAATACTAATACAAAAAATATTAGCATCGAATAAAAAACCTCACCCAAAATCAAACAGATCATCTTGCCATCACATTAATTTATTGGATCATCCTTGTCAAACTCAACCTAAGCCTTACAACATAAAGCTTTCTATTTAACTTTATTGATAAAAGTAATATAATGAATTTTTTAATAATCAGGAAAAAAATTGATCAAAAAACACTATTTGCTATCTCCCGGCCCTACCCCTATTCCTGACAAAGTCCTATCTGTTGCAGCTCAACCCATTATACATCACCGTTCAAAAGAATTTTCCAACATTCTAAAACAAGTTATGGAAGACTTAAAATATGTCTTTCAAACCCGACAGGATGTTTTTATCTTATCTTCTTCCGGCACCGGAGCCATGGAAGCAGCTGTGGTAAACACTCTGAGTCCAGGAGATAAAGTTATTACTATAAATTTTGGAAAATTCGGACAGCGCTGGAGTAACATATGTAGTGCTTATGGATTAAATGTCATAGAAATCGAAGTAGAATGGGGGGAAGTCTGCTCTCCAGAATATCTAGCCAATGTATTAAGATCAAACCCTGGGACAAAAGCCGTATTTTCAACTTTATGCGAAACATCAACAGGCACTATCTATGACATACAAGGTTATGCTAAGGTAGTTGCCCCAAGCGAAACAATCCTGATCGTTGATGGCATTTCCGGAATCGGAGCTGCAAAATGCCCTATGGATAAATGGAAGATAGATATACTAATAAGCGGCTCACAAAAATCTTTTATGACCCCCCCTGGTCTATCATATATCGCTTTTAGCGATAAGGCCTGGAAACATGTTGAAAATTCTACTCTTCCTAAGTATTATTTTAGTGCCAAATCTGCAAAAGAAAGCTTAAGTAGAGAAACAACTCCCTGGACCCCGGCTACATCTCTGGTCATCCAACAACAAAAGGCGCTTGAGATTATCCGGGAGATAGGCCTTAATAATCTTATTGAACACCATAGGATTTTAGGTAATGCCGCAAGAGCCGGGATTAAAGCTATCGGACTTGAACTGCTTTCCAAAAACCCGGGAAATATCCTTACTGCTGTAAAAGTACCGGAAGGAATCGACGGAAACCAACTTATTGCACTAATGCAGAAAAAGTACCAAGTTTATATTGCCGGAGCTCAGGCGCCCCACACGGGAGAGTTTTTTCGTATTGGACACTTGGGATATTCCGGCGGTTTTGATATAATTACAGCTCTAAGTGCACTTGAGATGACTCTTATGGAATTAAATCATAATTTTATAACCGGGCAGTCTTTATCAGCTGCTCAAAATATTTTAAAGGAGAATTGGTCATGAAAAAAATTTTAATCTGCGATGGATTACACCCTGATGCTTTAGAAGAACTTAATTCAATATCCGATTTTGATATTACTTTAAAAACAGGCATGGACGAAGAAGAACTGCTTAAAACAATTCCGGGGTACAATGCCGCAGTAGTAAGAAGCGCTACAACAATCAGAAAAAGAGTAATCGATGCTGCTTCTGATCTGGAGATAATTGTCAGAGCAGGTATAGGGCTTGATAACATAGATGTATCCGATGCAGAAGGAGCAGGAATTCAAGTTGCTAATACACCTTCAGCCACTACTATCTCGGTTGCAGAACACACTTTTGGATTGATGCTGGACACTGTTAGAAATCACGGTCAGGCAAATCTTTCCATGAAAGCCCATAAATGGGAAAAAAAAGCTTTAAAAGGAACTGAACTTTATGGAAAAACCCTAGGAATCATCGGAAGCGGTAGAATAGGGCTTGCTGTTGCTGACCGTGCCATCGCTTTTGGAATGAAAGTTATTGCCTTTGATATGGTAGATATTAAAACTGACCTGGATATTAACCAGGTTTCCCTTGAAGATCTCTTCGCTCAAGCCGATATGATCTCCCTTCACCTTCCTCTAACAGAAAAAACTAAACACATGATAAGTGACGATGCGTTTAAGCATATGAAAGATGGGGTTATCATTATCAACGCATCCCGCGGAGGAGTTGTTCATGAAGCCGCCCTTCTCAGAGCGCTCGTATCAGGAAAAGTACGCGCCGCAGGAATCGATGTTTATGAAAAAGAACCAACAGATAATTTCCCACTTATCGATCATCCTAATGTTATTGCCATGCCCCATATAGGTGCTGCTGCCAAAGAAGGCCAGAAACGAGCCGGCCTGGAAGTTGTCCAAGCCTTAAAGAAAAAATTTTGCTGAGCTAATAAATGGTCTACCTTGATAATAATGCCACTACTCCCATAGACCCGGCTGTTTTTGATAAAATGTCCTGGTTTTTAAGGGAACATTTTGGAAATCCCTCTTCTTTGTACCCGATCGGGAGAGAGGCCAAGAAATTAGTCACTGAAGCCAGAGAAACTGTATCTAATGCCCTGGGGGCTACGCGGAGCGAAATTTTTTATACCGGTTCAGGGACTGAAGCAGATAATTTTGCGATCCAGGGAATAATGGCTGCTTTCCCTGAAAAAAATGAATTAATCACGTCATCTATAGAACATCCTGCCGTTTTAGAAACTGCTTCTTACCTAGAAAAAAATGGGAAGAAAATCACATTTATCCCTGTTGACCAATACGGAAATATCGATCTTGAATTCCTTAAAAAAGCGATATCCCCCAAAACAGCTTTGATCTCTGTCATGTACGCCAATAATGAATTAGGCACTATTGAACCAATAAAAGAAGTAGTAAAAATAGCTAAGGAAAAAGAAGTTCTTGTCCATACAGATGCTGTCCAAGCATTTGGAAAAATCCCCTGTAATGTTAATAAATTGGGAGTAGACCTTTTATCCATCTCAGCCCATAAGATCTATGGTCCTAAAGGAATAGGCGCTCTCTATATACGTAAAGGAACAAATATACTCCCTCTGATCTACGGAGGCCACCAGGAAAGAAACCTTAGAGCTGGAACGGAAAATACAGCCGGTATCATTGGCTTAGGTGAAGCTGTGCGAATCTTTCAAGCCAAAGGGATTAAAGATTTAAAACGAATTCAAAAACTTTCAGACCGCTTAAAAAAAGGCATAGAAGAACGGATTCCCAGGGTCATCTTTAATGGACCTGAAAAGAATCGAGTTAAATCGACCTTGAGTTATTCTTTTGCCGGCATGGAAGCTGAATCCATTCTACTAGCGTTAGCTAGTAAAGAGATATATGTATCTACTGGTTCAGCCTGCAGTGAAGATTCTGAAGATGTTTCTCATGTTCTCAATTCCATCGGTTTAAAACCTGAAATCGCCCGTTCTACTCTTCGTATATCCCTCGGCCGTTTCAACAACGATGAAGATGTAAGTGAAGTTCTAATTGAACTCCCGGAAATAATTGAAAAATTAAGAAAAATTTCCGGACTCTAAAATCAATGTCATGGCAAAAGCAAAACTTTTTCCCCCAAAAAAATTGATTTTCGGCTTAATTGCCTCCCAGGATTTGATTTTTCAAAAAACCCAGGATCTGCTGGTCCAATTATATGGACCATTGGATACTGAAAGCCAGCTTTTTTCTTTTACATATACAGATTATTACAAAAAACAGATGGAGGGAGCGTTAAAACGAAAATTTATCAGCTGCACAAATCTTTATTCTCCGGATAAATTGAGCGAGATAAAACTAAAAACAAATAATCTCGAAGATGAAATTGCCCTAGAAATTAAATCAAATAAAAGGGTGATTAACATTGACCCAGGAATCCTAAGCGCCGCTTCTTTGATAATGGCAACTGTTAAAGATTTTTCTCACAGAATTCCCATGCAAAAAGGAATCTATGGGCATCTGGAATTTTTGTTTGGAAAAGACTCAGTAAAAATACTCCCATGGACTTATCCGGATTATCGATCCCCTGAATATCATGATTATTTCCTGAAGGTAAGGGAGCTCTACTTACATCAAGTGAAATAATTATATATATTGGTTACTGCAAAGTGTTTTTTAGTTTCTCCAAGGCCCCCTGCGGATCTGGTGAATAAATGTCAGCTCCGATCCTGTCAGCAAAATCTTGGGTTACCGGAGCTCCTCCTACAAGTATTTTTAGATTTGGGAATTTAGTTTTTATCACACCTGTAATTGTTTTCATATTTATCATTGTAGTTGTCAGTAATGCACTCAATCCCACCGCATCAGGATTGTTTTCAGCTATTGCCTTGTTAAAACTATTTTCTGACACATCAACTCCGCAATCTATAACCTCCCAGCCTCCCCCTTCGAAAAACATCCCGACTATCTTTTTCCCGATATCATGCATATCTCCCACAACCGTCCCAATAATTATTTTTCCCTGATATTCTACATTTCCGGACAAAATATAAGGTT
>CBFDDY010000088.1:0-8471 GCA_965603705.1 uncultured bacterium
TTTTCAATCTTGACTTCATAGATACTGCTGATATAACCTTGTTCTGAAATAATATAAATTGTCCAGGAAAAAGGAGGCCTTATGAAATCCAAAGTTTTTAAAATTAGCGTATTGTATCTTATGGCAGCTTCTGTCCTATTTTGGGGCTTAAACGTGCAGATTTTTGCCGGCTCAAAGGTTACCAAGGAGAAAAAACTGGTGCTGGAATGGTTGAGCCAACCTCAGGTTGTAGAAAAATTCGGAAAGATATCAGATACTATCTGGTCCTATGCAGAACTGGGGATGCAGGAGTTTAAATCTTCAAAATTGTTGGCAGATACATTGGAAGATGCTGGATTTACTGTTGAACGGGGGGCAGCAGGTATGCCTACTTGTTTTGTCGCTTCCTATGGGTCAGGAAAACCTGTGATCGGGATATTGGGTGAATATGATGCCCTGCCCATGCTTTCCCAGAAAGGACGTGTGCCCAAACAGGACCCGCTAGTGGAAGGTGCCCCCGGTCACGGCTGCGGCCACAATACTATGTGCACAGCAGCAGCGGCAGCAGCATTTGCTGTAAAAGAAGCAATAGATAAATATAACCTGGAAGGAACGGTTAAAGTATTTGGCTCTCCGGCTGAAGAAACTCTGATCAGCCGTCCCTATATGGTAAGAGCAGGTCTGTTTGATGAAGTGGATGCTGTAATAGATAATCACAGTAGTAGTACTTTGGGGACAGGATACGGTAAAAGCGGAAATGCCATGTACTCTGTTATTTTTACATTCAAGGGAAGGACTTCCCACGGTGCTTCCCCTTGGTCTGCAAGAAGCGCCCTGGATGCAGTGGATATTATGAATGTGGCAACAAATTTCTTAAGGGAGCATCTTTTTTATACATACCGCATGCATTATGTAATTATTAAAGGGGGAGAGGCCCCAAATGTAGTACCGGATAAAGCTAGTGTTTGGTATTTTGTCCGCAACAGTGATGAGAGAGTTGAAGAAATGTATGAGAAAGTGATGAACTGTGCTAGAGCAGGAGCTTTAGCGACGGGAACCGAGCTGGCCGAGGTGAAAGTTTTATCCGCCATCCATCAGCGTAATGCCAATAAAGGGCTGGCTGAGATTTTACAGCAGAATATAGAGTTAGTAGGAATGCCGGAATGGACGGAAGAAGAGAATGCTTATGCTAAAGCTCTGCAAAAAGAACTGGGCAAGACGGAAAAAGGGATGCCCCTAAAAACAGGAAAGCTCAGAGGGCCTTCCCCTGTATTTGTCGGAGGCGGCTCATCTGATGTAGGCGAAGTGACGCGGGTAGTACCAACTACTACGGTTGTTTTCCCAGGTGGAGTACCAGGGGGAATAAGCCATCACTGGTCTGCCGTTGCTTCAAATTACGGCTCTACTGCTTGGAAGGGTTTGAATGCAGGGGCTAAAGTAATGGCTGCCACAGTTATTGATCTATTCAAAAATCCGAAAGAACTTAAAAAAATCAAAGAAGAATTTGATGCTTATGAAAAGGAACATCCTTACAAATCATTTCTGCCCGAGGATGCCAGTCCTCCTTTGGATTTGAACAAAGAGCTGATGGAAAAATATCTCCCTTTGATGAAGAAATATTATTTGGAAAATAAATAGATAAAAAAAATGAAGATGAAGCAAGATCAACTAGCTTCTGATAGGAGGAGAAAGAAATGTCAAAAAATAGCACATTTAATCTATGCAAGATTTTTACAGCCTTGCTTATTTTGCTTCTGGCCAATACCAGGATGACTGCCCAGCGTACGCAAAAGCCGGTCCTGCATGGCCGTCACTGGGTTGCTATAACGGGAAAGCCTTTGGGAGCAACAGCTGGTGCGAAGATATTTGAGCGGGGTGGGAATGCGGTCGATGCCACTTGCGCTATGCTGGCGGTAGTCTCTACCATGTATGATGTTTTAAGCTGGGGTGGGGAAACGCAGGCGCTTATATATAATCCCCATACCAAAAAAGTTTATGGGATAAATGCTTTGGGAGCAGCACCTACAGGAGCTACTCTCGAGTTTTTTAAGCAAAAAGGCCTGGAATACCCACCCGCTTATGGCCCGCTTGCAGCCGTAACCCCAGGAACACCGGGCGGCCTGCTGACCATGTTGGCTGAGTTCGGGAGTATGAGCCTAGAGCAAGTTTTAGAGCCAGCCATGCAGATGGCTGAAGGTTATCCAATAGAAGAGGCCCTATGCCGGAGCATTGAGCGGGGGAAAGAGAGGATAAAGAAGTGGCCTTATTCCAAGACAGTCCTGCTGCCTCATCTGGGAGAGGAACATGAAGCTCCTCATGCAGGGGAGATTTTCCGTCAGGCAGATCTGCTCGATACGCTTAAAAAAATGGTGGAAGCAGAACAAAAGGCCCTGGAAGAGGGAAAAAGCCGTAAGGAAGCGATATATACTGCATATGACCGCTTTTATAAGGGAGATATTGCAGAGGAATTTGTGCGCGGATGTCAGGAACAGGGGGGGCTTATTACTAAAAAAGATCTAGCCGACTGGCAAGTCTATATTGAAGAACCGGTTACCACTGATTATAAGGGTATAAAAGTCTATAAACTGACAAGCTGGGTGCAGGGGCCGGTCATGTTACAGGCTCTTAATATGCTCGAGGATATTGACCTGAAATCTATGGCATATAACAGTGTCAATTACATCCATACTCTTTATCAGGTCATGAATCTTGTTTATGCGGACCGGGATTTTTATTACGGCGATCCCTATTATCCGCCTGCAGAACCAATGACCGGGTTGCTATCTAAAGAATATGCAAAAGAGCGCTTAAAACAGCTCAACTGGAATGTAAATGACCCGGATGTTAAACCGGGCGATCCTTATCCTTTTGAGGGGAAGAAAAATCCTTATCTGCATCTGTTGAAAAAATGGACAAATACAGGGGAGAAGAAAGTGGAAAAGATGAGCCCGGAGGAACTGGCTGCCCATGATGAGGAATTTTTTGCAGGCACTACTTCCATCCAGGCTGCTGACAAAGAAGGGTGGGTGGTTTCTGTTACTCCCAGCGGAGGATGGATTCCAGCCTGTATTGCCGGAAAAACCGGGATCGGTATGAGCCAGCGTATGCAGAGTTTTGTCCTGGATGAAGGCAAGAATCCCTTTAATTTAGTAGAGCCCGGTAAAAGACCCAGGGCTACCTTGACTCCAGGTATGGCGCTCAAAGACGGTAAACCTTATTTGTCATTTGCGGTTCAGGGCGGAGATACTCAAGACCAGAACCTTTTGCAATTTTTTCTCAACATGGTGGAATTTGACATGAATGTCCAACAGGCCTGCGAGGCTGCAAATATTGTAAGTTTCCAGATGCAAAGCTCATTCGGTGAGCATGTGGCCACCCCCGGGCGGTTGACTCTAAATGAGCGAGTGCCGGAGAATGTCAGAGAGATGCTGGAGGGAATGGGGTATAAAGTCCAGGTGAGTGAACGGACATCAGGACCGATAACTGCTATTTATTTTGATTGGAAACACGGCACTTTATGGGGAGGAGCCAGTAATTACGGGGAGGACTACGGAATCGCCTGGTGATGGGATCAGGTCTTGTTTTTTGCTTAATTCCTTCCCTGCCCGCATAGCTTGACCTGCTTTTCCAGAATTGGCTAATATTCTTGCATTTATTAGTGGGCTGAGATAACCTTATTTTACTTGGATTTATCTTGAGCAGCATTATCAGGAGATAAGGATGGAGGGAAAGGAAGTTCTTATCCAGAGAGAGTCTGGAAATTTTACAAGTTTTGATGGGCTTAAACTGTACGATCAATGGTGGCGGCCGCAAAGCGAACCCAGGGCATCAGTGGTGGTTTTACATGGATTATGCGAGCATAGCAGTCGGTATAATGAGGTAGCTCAGTTTTTAACCGCCCAAGGATATGCAGTTGATACCTTTGACCTGAGAGGTCACGGAAAATCTGAAGGAATAAAAAGTTATATCGAATCTTTTGATAATTACTTAAAGGACCTTGATGTATTTCTGAACAGAGTACGGCTGAGGCTTCCTAATAAGCCGGTTTTTTTGTTTGGCCATAGCATGGGGGGGGGAATATGTTCAATGTATTGTATAACCAGGCAGCCGGATATACGGGGAGTGATCCTAAGTGCACCCACTGTTAAAATAAGTAAAGATATTTCTCCTTTTTTTCAGAAAATATCACCTATGCTGAGTAGGCTTTTTCCAAAGCTACCAACTGTCAAGCTGGAAACTGCGGCTTTATCACGAGACCCTGAAATTCTAAAGAAACGTAATAATGATCCTCTTGTTTATCAGGGCAGGATATTACTCCGAACAGGGGCAGAGATCCTCCAGGCGACTAGGCTGATACATATGCAGATGGAAAGGATATCACTGCCGCTGCTTATTTTGCATGGAACAGAAGACCGTTTTGCGGATGTGGAAGGCAGCAAGATGTTGTACGATGGTGTCAAAGAAAGAGATAAAACTCTGAAACTCTACGACGGTCTATTTCATGAGATAATGAATGAGCCGGAAAAAGAGCAGGTATTACATGATATTGTTATATGGCTGAATGACCGCACACGGAGCTAAAAGAAAATAGGATCCTTTCAGACAGGAAACAGTTATGATCCCACCTGAATATGTATTAGCAATAGATCAAGGTACCACAGGTACTACTGCTGTCCTTTACAATCGACAAGGCCGGATAGCTGCTAAAGCCTTTCGGGAGATTGCTCAGATATATCCTCAGCCGGGCTGGGTGGAGCACGATCCTATGGAAATATGGCATACAGTTGAAGTTGTAGTAAAAGAGCTATGTTCGCCTTATCAGGCAAAAATTGCAGCTGTAGGCATTACCAACCAGCGTGAAACAACAGTAGTGTGGAATAGAAAAAATGGGATCCCAGTTTGTAATGCGATCGTTTGGCAGTGCCGGAGAACAGCTGGGGAGTGTGAAAAACTAAAATCACATGAGGACTTATTCCGGAAAAAGACAGGGTTACCCGTAGATGCATATTTTAGCGGGACAAAGATTAAGTGGATCCTCAATAACTATCCTTCCCTAGATGCGGAAGACCTGCTTTTTGGCACGATCGACACGTGGCTTATCTGGAAACTGACGGGCGGAAAGGTCCATGCCACTGATTATTCCAATGCCTCCCGGACTCTGATATTCAATATTACGGAAAAAAAATGGGACTCCGAATTATGCAAACTGCTCGATATACCCGAGGTATTGCTGCCGGAAGTTAAAAGTTCTCTTGATGATTTTGGCCGGGTTAATTCCATCTCGGCATTAAAAGGAATTCCAATATCCGGTGTAGCCGGTGACCAGCAGGCAGCCCTTTTCGGTCAGACCTGCTTTTCTTCTGGAGATGCAAAAAATACTTATGGAACAGGCTGTTTTTTGCTTTTAAACACAGGTGAAAAAGCGATATTTTCCAAAAAAGGCCTGGTGACAACTCTAGCTGTAAACGGCCGAGGACATCCATGTTATGCTCTGGAAGGCTCCATTTTTATAGGAGGAGCAGCCATTCAGTGGCTTAGAGATGAACTTGGGTTTTTAGAAGAATCATCTGACAGTGAAGCAGCAGCCCTGGCAGTGGAAGACAATGCCGGAGTTTACCTGGTGCCTGCCTTTGTAGGCTTGGGAGCGCCCTACTGGAATATGGATGCCAGAGGAATCATAACTGGTCTTACCCGGGGCACAAACCGCAACCACATTATCCGGGCCTCCCTGGAAGCAATGGCGTATCAGACATATGATGTGCTTAAAGCGATGGGGGAAGAGGCGGGCTTTAGTATCAAGAATCTGGCTGTAGATGGGGGAGCCGCATCTAATGATTTTCTCATGCAGTTCCAGGCTGATATCCTCGATAACTCCGTGACCCGTCCTGAGAATATTGAGTCGACTTCCTTAGGCGTGGCTTATATGGCCGGGCTTAAAACCGGATTCTGGGAAGACAGTAAAGAGCTGGAGGGGATTAGATCAATAGAAAAAGAATTTACTCCCGCTATGGCCGAAGGTAAGCGCAATTCTCTTTTGGCAGGCTGGCGAAAAGCCCTGAAGCAAGCTTTAATTTAACCTGACCTATTCATAAAAAATGGCGATGTTTTTATTACTCTTTTCTTTTCAATGACATGAAAGATTTTTTCAAAAATGATTATTGAAACTTTTTTCTTGTTTTTATTTTTAATTTTAATCGCCATTTTTTTACTCTCCGAGCGAGCCGATTTCACCGCATTTTTAGCCCTTCCATAGCTCCTTTTATTAGCGCCATGGTCGATGCCATGCTTTTTTCCCTGCCACTCTCAGGAGAAGGGAAGGAGGCGATTCCCAGAGCCTTGACTTTTTTACAACTCATAATATACCGCAGCACTTCAGATAGCTGAGAAGCGGTCGGCCCGTTTGGAACTTCAAAGTTGTGGCCGGGAATGTCTGCAGCGTCCAGTACATCTAAGTCAATATGCACATAGATCACATCGACCCGCTCAGCCAGCATATTGAGCGCTGTTGTAAATCTTTCAGCTTTACTGACCATTTCTTCTGTAGAAATTGAGATTATGCGTGACTCATCAATAAGGTTCTGTTCCAGGGGATCGACATCACGCAGCCCCATCATGATGATATTGCGGGTAGAGATGGCAGGATCAAGTCCGGCCTTAAGGCGCAGCCGAATAAGACACTTCCCGGCAGCAACAGCAACAGGCATGCCCCCTAACATCCCGCTCAGAGTAGTCTCCGGAGTGTTAAAGTCTCCGTGTGCATCGAGCCATACAAGCCCGACTGTTAGAGCTTTTCGCGAAGGCCCGGAATGCTGCAGGCCTGCCAGCATGCCAGTCAGGCTATTGCAGTTGCTTAAAAGGCCAAGGGGGAAGATACCTTTCCGGACCATAGGTGCGACTATTTTGCCCAAATGCCCGTTAGCCAGGCCCACACGGTGCCACACTCCGTAGTCTTTTTCTTCTTCCGGATAGAGCTTGATAATTTCTTTTGCGGTCTTTTGGATTCCTGCTTCTGCCAATACTTTTACTGCTTCTTTGTACATAAGTTCCGGGCCGGGGGATAATTCCTGACCGCCTCGGCTTCCCGAATAAGGCTGTAGCACGATACTGACCTTTTGTTTATCCATGCTTTTGCTGAAGGGAAAAATTGCAACTACTAACAAACAGAACGAAGTGGTTAGAATGGTCTTTAATCCTGACATTGTTCATCTCCCTATAAACAAGATTCAATATTTATTTTATTATCTCATTTTACGGATAATTAGGCAAAGAAGAGACAGACACTAAAAAAATCATTTGTTTTTAAATCATTAATTTTATAAATTATAATCAATGCATCTTAAATTGAATAATTCCTAAAAGGAGGAAAGCATGAAAAAAGTATATATTTCCTTATTACTGGCATTTTTTCTAATCCTATTTACTGGACTTGATCCTGGTACTCTTGCTGAAGATAATCCAAAACTACTCTGTAAGGAAACTTTTATGGAGATGGAGTCGATCAGCAGTGCAGATATTTCTCATGATGGCAAGCAAATACTGTTTTCCCGCAGCTGGGTTGACAAGATAAATGACCGTTACAGCAGTAACCTTTGGCTTGTAGATATCGAGGGTACTCGCGCCCGTGAGCTTACTCACGGTATATGGAAGGACTCTTCTCCAGTCTGGTCCCCTGACGGTAAAAAGATAGCCTTTCTCTCAGACCGTGATAAAACCACCCAGGTTCATGTGATGTGGCTGGACACCCGGGAAGTTGCCCAGCTTACCCATGTGGAGCGCACCCCGGGAGGATTAAAATGGTCGCCGAATGGAAAATGGCTGGCATTTACATCATTTGTTCCGGATACTAAGCCGATTTTGCCGGTTAAGATGGTTAAGCAGCCCAAAGGCGCCAAGTGGGCAAAAGGAGCGGTGATAGTTGACCGCTTAAGCTGGGCCAGAGACGGCCGAGGCCCTGTGCCAAAGGGATACAGCCATATCTATGTGATAGATGCTGAGTTAGGCGGGACTCCCCGGCAAATAACATCAGGTGATTATTCCCACTCAGATTCCCAGTGGTCGGCGGATGGTAAAAAGATCTATTTTAGTGCTATCCGCAAACCGGAGGCCGAATATCTAAGTGGTGATTCCGAAATATATTCTGTTGACCTTGATACTTTAGAAATCAAAACTCTGACAGAGCGCAAGGGCCCGGATCGGGGCGCCCGAATCTCTCCCAACGGAAAATGGATCGCTTATACAGGATATGATGATAAAAACTTTACCAGCACCCTATCAAGCCTCTATCTTATGAACTCAAACGGAGAAAAAAAACGTCTCCTGGCCGGTAAGCTCCCTAACTCTCCCTCAAGTATTACGTGGACTGCAGACAACTCAGGGGTCTATTACCTAATGCAGGAAAAGGGAGTGTCCAACCTCTATTTTGTGTCCTTAAAAGGAAAAATATCAAAAATAACCAAAGGCAATCATTATCTATCCGGACTCTCGATCGCAGC
>CBFDDY010000089.1:0-8366 GCA_965603705.1 uncultured bacterium
CAAACATATCTTTAAGTTTGTCTGGGATGTTTTTAATATCTTTTACCTCTCTTTTGATCTTTTTTTCAGATTCCCTCTGGATTTTTTCCAATTCTTTTTTATCTTTTGCTGAGGCAGGCTTGAAAAGATTTTCGGCTGCTTTGATAAGCTTTTCACCCTTTGTGGTCAAGGAATTGATATGATATTTATCACCCATATCGGTCATAAGAATATCCAGGCCTTCTTTAGAATAAGGTGACCCGCCGACTGAAAGGCAGAAACAATTAGGCGAAGGAGGAGGGTTGCAAGTCAGGCCGACCAATATTGTCTGGTTTCT
This sequence comes from uncultured bacterium, assembly GCA_965603705.1. Classification (GTDB taxonomy): domain Bacteria; phylum Acidobacteriota; class Aminicenantia; order Aminicenantales; family Aminicenantaceae; genus JAUVXM01. The sequence continues at coordinate 317 of CBFDDY010000089.1, forward strand.
TCTACTCCAGTAATAGGGGTCTTTAGGTTCCTCTCCAAAAACCTTGTCTGTAAGAGTTATTGCTTTAGCGTCACAGGGCCTGACACCAAAAATAACAGCGGGTTGCTCTTCGGGGAGAACTTCTTTAATTTGGGATTTTCCCTCTTTTGAAGTATTAAATTGCAGGAAGATCTCTCTCTGAGGATAAGTTATTTTTTTTGGAGCCAGGATTGTGTTTAAGTATTCCAAGTTAATCTTATCCGGGTTTTGGATAACTTCATAACTCCACAGATTTTCCTGCTTTTCCGGAGCATAGACAGTATAAGATTGCAGTTTATTTACCCATGCGGGGAATGATTTTTTTGTCAGTATCTTTTCCATAGTCTCACCTGATAAAATCTTCTGGATCTTCATCTTTGAAACTAGAAACAAGGGAAGGCTGCTCAGGGTCTAAGCCGGCTTTATAGTCAAACAGCTCTTTAGCAACTTTTTCCAGTTTTTTATTTAATAACCTTAAGGGGATGTCAACAGGACACACTCTTTCACATTCGCTGCAATCAACACAACGGCCAGCTAAATGCATTGCTCTGACAAGATGATAGCCAAAGTTTTCTGAGGATTCCGGTGATTTTTCTATCCATTTAATTTTTTGAGCCTTTTCTTCTGCAGCAGTGTCGGCTGTGACCGCAAGGTTTATGCTGTCCACTACACACTCATCACAATAACACATTGGGCAAACTGACCGGCAGGCATAACAACGAATACATTTACTTAACTGTTGTTGCCAGAAACCCCACTTTTTTTCCTGAGATAATGATTCGATCTGTTCCAGGGATTTAAATGGTTCTTTGGGTGAGCGGTTGTTTCTATCTCCCCAAAATATATCGGAGATCACTGGGAAACTGGAAGTACATTCCAGACATCTTTCAGCCAGGATTTCTTTGAGAGGAATTTTTATAGTTTTTTCTTTGTATGAAATTACTATATTTTTTCTTTGGTCAAATTCTATTTTTTCCGGCTCTTCGCCTTTTAGTTTTTTGAAGATCTTCTTCTCGTCCAGGACTCCGAGATCTTCGCAGGAAATCCCCATAATATAAACATCTTCCCGAGTTATAAATTTTTCCTGAAGTAATACATTTATGGCCCGGCTGTCACAGCCTTTCACGAAAATACCAACTGGCCGTATATCCGGTTCTTTTTCTCTGGTTTTTTTTCTTTTTTCATCTAAGAGGAACTTAATAAGATTTTGAAAACAAGTGGGATCCCAGATAAGTTTATCAATGTCTTCCGGCTTTTTCATAAAGGTGGGTGCGGCCATTAAGGCATTTGAGCTTTTAGCATAACCTATAATATATTTTACTTTTCCTTCTTCCAGGATCTTCTTAGCTTCTTTTTTTATTTCTTCCAGGTTCACCATTATTTTTCTCTCCTCAGCTTTTTTTGGGGACCGAGTGGTTTAAGCTCCTGAACAAAGTCTTGGATGATCTGCGTGTATTTTTTTCCTTCTGCGGCTGAGACCCATGACATTTTAAATCTTTGTGGTTCCAGGCCGATATATTCAATAAGTTCTTTGACTAAGGCTATTCTTCGCCGGGCATAGAAGTTGCCTTTAATATAGTGGCAGTCTCCGGGATGACATCCGGATACAAGAACTCCGTCAGCTCCTTTCTGGAAGGCATTGAAGATATATAAAGGGGATACACTGCCTGAGCACATTACTGTAATCGGAACTACATTGGGGGGGTACTTCATCCGGGAAACTCCTGCAAGGTCGCTTCCGGCTGATGAGCACCACTTGCACAGAAAAGCAATGATTTTGGGTTCGAATTCTTCAGCCATATTCAGCCTCCCACACTTGCATTTATCATTTCATAAATTTGTACTGGGGTGATATTTTTCACCGCTATAGCGGACCTTAAACAGGTCGCTGAACAGGTGCCGCATCCTTCACAAAGAACTTCATTGACTTCGGCTTTATTGTCTTTAAGGCTTAAAGCATCATAAGGACAAACATCAACGCACATTCCACACCCTGTACAGAGATTTAAACTTACTTTAGCTACCATGGGGGAGTGGAATAGATGGTCCTGAGATAATATTATTATTGCTTTTGCGGCAGCCCCGCTGGCTTGCGCTACTGCTTCTGGTATATCCTTGGGAGCCTGGGCTGCTCCGGCAAAAAATAATCCTGAAGTGACACTTTCTACTGGTCTAAGTTTCGGGTGAGCTTCTGAAAGAAAGCCGTCTTTATCTAAAGAGACCTTCAGTTTTTTTGCAAATTCCTCTGCTCCTTTAGCGGGTCGCATAGCTGTAGCCAGGACAACCATGTCAGCATTGATCTCGATATCTTTGCCAGCCAATGTGTCAACTCCCCAGACTGTGATCTTTTCGTTTTCTTCAAATATCTTTGAAACTTTTCCTCTTAGGTATACTACTCCATCCTCTTCTTTTGCTCTTTGAACGAATTCCTCATAGTTTTTTCCTCCGGAACGGATATCAATGTAAAAGACATAAGCCTGTCCATCAGGAACATGGTGTTTGTACAACATAGCGTGTTTTGCAGTATACATGCAGCATATTTTGGAACAGTAAGCGCAATGAAGCTCAGGATCCCTTGACCCTACACATTGAATAAAGACTACTTCTTTGGGTACTTTGTGGTCAGATGGCCTGAGCACTTCACCCATAGTAGGACCTGAAGCCGATAATAATCTTTCGAATTGCAATCCGTCCAGGACATCCGCATACTTTCCATATCCATATTCCTTCATATTCTCTTTATCGTAGAGGTCATAGCCTGTGGCCAGAACTATGGAACCAATTTCTTCTTCGATGATCTCTGGTTTCATATCATAATCAATAGCTCCAGGCTCACATACATCTATACATTTACCGCATGCAATAGGAAGTAAGCCCGGGCAGTTAGCTATATCCAAGGTATAGGTTGCGGGGATAGCCTGAGGAAAAGGAATGTAAATGGCTTTCCTTCCCGTTAATCCAAGATCAAACTCATTAGACACAACTATAGGACAGACGTCTACGCATTTGTCACAAAGGGTACATTTATCGGGATCAACATAAGTAGGTTTTTTAAGGATCTTTGCCTTAAAATTTCCTACATAACCAGTGATTTCCTGGACTTCGCTGTAAGTCAATAATTTGATCTTTGGGTGTTTTGAAACATCTACCATTTTTGGTGTCAGGATACATTGCGAGCAGTCTAAAGTAGGGAATGTCTCAGAGAGCTGGATCATATGGCCGCCGATTGAAGGAGATTTTTCAACCAATACGACCTCATAACCACTATTGGCCATATCCAGAGCGGCTTGAATACCTGCGATCCCGCCTCCAATGACTAGACCTCGGCGGGTTACAGGAATGCTGATAGGTTCTAAGGATTTATTTTTCACTACGCGTTCTACTGTGCTGCGCGTGATCTTTATAGCTTTTTCTGTTGCTTTTGACTTATCTGTGTGAACCCAGCTGCATTGCTCTCTAATATTAGCGATCTCACACTGAAATTCGTTTATACCCGCGGCTTTAGCACAATTACGGAAAGTGGTCTCATGCAGGTTAGGGGAACAGCAGGCTACGACAACACTGTCAAGGTTGTGTTCTTTTATGGAATTTTCAATAAGTTTTTGTCCAGGTTCCGAACACATATAGACATAGTCTTCTGAGTGGGTAACGTCTGAGTGTTTCGCGAGTTCTTCTGCAACATTTTTTACATCTACTGTTCCTGCGATATTTATCCCGCAGTGGCAGACAAAAACACCAGTCCGTTTTTTCATTTTTACTTTCCTTTTTTTAGAATTTCGAGGCCGTATTCGTATCCTTTATCAAAGGCTTTTAAGTTTAATTCCAGGAAACGGTCGGGTACTAGACCGGGCACTCCTTTTTTCATAACTTTCGAGGTAGTAATTTTTGTTATAGCAGTAAAGAAACCCATCATTACCAGGTTGGCGATAACCCGGTTCCCGAGTTCTTCAGCAAAACGAGTAGCAGGAACCGAATAAGATTTGATCTTTGCGCGGAGAGGTTTGGGTTTTACTAAATCCTGGTCGATGATGAGGAAGCCGTCATCTTTTAAGTCTGATTCATATTTATCGTATGCCTCCTGAGACATGGATACCAGGATTTCTGGAACAGTGATGTAGGGATAGAGGACTCGGTCGTCGGAAACAATAAGCTGAGAGCTGCAGGCGCTGCCTCTTGCTTCCGGTCCGAAGCTCTGGGTCATAGTAGCAAATTTGTTTCCATAGAGCGAGAGAGCTTTGCCAGAAATTAGGGCACAGCGGATGATCCCTTGACCTCCAAAACCGGAAAATCTAATCTCAGTCATTGTTGTCTCCATAAATTTGGTATTTATTTCCTAGTACTGAAGAGAGATGTTTATTCATAGCATCCAGGAAAGTCGGTTTTTCCTTATCGACAAACTTTCCTACAATAAGTTTTCCCTGGTAGCTTATATCAAGTGTTCTTGTGTCTGCTCCATGCTGTATTTCTGACATGTCATAATAATATTTAAGAAGGTTCAGACCATCCCCAAGCCGGTTCCTCCTGGCATATAATGTAACACAAGGAGTTATGACTTCAATAAAAGAAAATCCACGTTTGTTTAAAGCTTCTTGGATAGATTTTGTGACACGCCTCAGATGAAGAGCTGTCCAGCGGGCAACATAGGTAGCACCGGCTGCTTCCGTAATATAGGGAAGGTTAAAGGCATTTTCAAAATTTCCATAAGGAGCAGTGGATGCATTGGCATCTTTCGGTGTGGTTGCAGCAACCTGGCCTCCAGTCATAGCATAATTGAAGTTATTGACACAGATCACAACTAGATCCATGTTCCTTCTTGCTGCATGGATCAGGTGGTTGCCGCCAATTCCGGCAATATCTCCATCGCCGCTAAATACTACTATTTTTGTATTCGGGTGTGCCAGTTTCAGACCAGTTGCAAAGGGGATGGCACGTCCGTGAGTGGTATGGAAGGAATCCAGTTTTGTGTAGCCGGCAACTCTTCCTGTACAACCTATACCGGATACAATCGCGATCTTATCAAGGTCGTATTTTTCTTTTCGTAAAGCTTCTGCAAATGATGTTACTACTGTTCCTATTCCACAACCCGGGCACCATATGTGCGGCATCCTGTCCATTCTTAAGATTTCTTCTATTGGGTTTTTTTCGGTATTTTGCTCTTCTTTCTTCATTTGGCTGCCTCCTTGATAGCGTTCAGGATAACGTTAGGATCGTGGACCCAGCCGCCGTAATGAGGGACGGAAACAACCTTACATTTGTCACCCACCACCCGCTCAGCTTCTAATACGACCTGACCGGCATTTATCTCAGGGAATACGATTGCTTTTACTTTACCAGCTAATTCTTTAACCCGTTTTTCAGGAAAGGGCCAGACTGTTTTAAGTTGCATTGTCCCGACTTTTATTCCGGCTTTTTTTGCCTCTTGAACTGCTTTAATAGATACTCTCGAAGTTATTCCATAAGACATGACTAAAATTTCGGCATTGTCAATATCAGCTTCTTTTAAATGGATGATTTTATCGGCATTGTCTTTGATTTTATCGATAAGATGGCTTACACAAGTAGCCTGGCATTCAGCATTGAGAAGAGGGTATCCTCTTTCATCCCGTGTCAGGCCGGTGGTATGAAAACGGTATCCGTCCCCTACCTTGACCATAAATGGGATGCCGTCCGTGTCATTTTTATAAGGCAAGTATTTATTTTTAGGGCCTTTATACCATTTTCTTTCCACTAATTCGATTTCTTCTGCCGGAGGGATGATTACTTTTTCATGCATATGACCTATACATTCATCCGTCATAACAAAAACCGGGACCCGGTAAGTCTCAGACAGGTTAAAAGCCTCAATGGTCAGGTCAAAACATTCCTGAGGCGAATCAGGGGAAAGAGCGATTATCTCATAATCGCCGTGAGAGCCCCATCTGGCCTGCATCATATCCTGTTGTCCAGTCAGGGTAGGAAGTCCGGTCGAAGGACCTCCTCTCTGGACATTTGCAATAACAAGGGGAGTCTCCATCATGCAGGCTAGCCCGATGTTTTCCATCATGAGGGAAAAACCTGGTCCGGAAGTAACTGTCATGGCTTTTTTGCCCCCCCACACAGCTCCAATTAGAGAAGCGATTGACCCCAGCTCATCCTCCATTTGAATAAAGACACCGCCTACATAAGGAATCCTTTCGGAAAACCTTTCTGCGGTTTCTGTGGAAGGAGTAATAGGATAGCCTCCGAAATATCGGCATCCAGCGGCAAGTCCCCCCTCAGCAAGGGCATAATCCCCATCCATAAAATGGGAACCTGTTAAAACTCCTTTAGGATCTGCTTTCGACTTTTTCACCTTGGTCCTCCTCTTTCTTAATGGTAACAAATATGGCAAATTCAGGACATATTGTCTCACAGAGCTGACAGTAACAGCAATCATCTCCATTTTTGACGAAGGGTGGATGGTATCCTTTTTTATTAAATTCTTCGGATAGCTCCAGGACGTCCCGTGGACAATATTCGACGCAAAATCCACATCCTTTGCATTGGTCCTTAGAGATGTGGATTTCACCTTTTGTAGATTTTAAATCGCCAAAATAAGTCATTTTTACCTCAAATTAATCCTTTTTCTTTAAGGATTGGTTTTGGGTCTATATAATGAAGATCTAACCTTAAGCTATCCTGCGGACAGCCCAAGGCGATTGCCAATAATTGCGAAAAATAAAGAATCGGTATATTCTTGAATTCAGGATACTTCTGTTGAGTTTCTTTCTGGCGCTGATCAAGATTAAAAGAGCAGAGGGGACAGCTTACAATTACAACTTCAGCCCCTTGTTTTATAGCTGATGAGAGGATCTGATTGGCACGGTCCGCGATGATCTCTGGTTTATCGACTGTTTGATAAGCACCGCAGCATTCGACCTTATGAGGAAAATCTATAGTTTCGGCTCCAAGGGCAGTCATGAGTTCATCCATAATCATCGGATTTTCCACATCGTCGAATCCGATTTCCTTGGGGCGAACAAGGTAACATCCATAATAACTTGCTACTTTTAAGCCTTTAAGAGAGGTAACAGTTTTTTTAGTGATGTTCTCGAATTTAATCTCATTTTTTAGTATTTCGAGAAGATGAACAACATCAACATCGCCTTTGTAATCGATGTCTTCCTGATACATAAAATTATTGATGATGTCCAGGTCTTCAGGATTTGATCTTACCCGTTCATTGCTTCTTTTTAGGGTGTTGTAACACATCGCACAGAGGGTCATAAGTCTATCCGAGCCGGCTTCTTTAGCTCTTATAAGGTTCCTGATGGGGGCAACGTGATGGATCAAGTCATCGGTGGTAAGGGAATAAACGGTTCCGCAACAATTCCATCTGCGGATTTCTTCAACTTCTACCGCAAGCTTTTTTAAGGAACATAAAGCTGAATCTTCAAAATTTTTGGCGTGGTTTTTTAGAGTACACCCGGGAAAATAGCTTAGTTTCATAATTATGATTCCTTATTAAATTTGGATTATGGCTGATTAATAACATATTTATGATGTGAATTTTCTAAAATTGCTGATTAATGCGATGGGAGGCACATCTCCTCTCTCAGAATAAGAAAGTTCTTCTACCTTTACATGATCTTCTCGTTGACGCAGTAATATCTGTCTGATTGCTTCTATGACTTCTGCAATGTTTATGCCCTTGGGGCAGCGGACATTGCAGGTCATGCAAGATGCGCAGATCCAGATGGAGTTTGATTTTAATAATTCTTCCTTTAAACCAAGTTGAGCAAAGCGGATGATCTGGTTAGGGAGAATGTCCATTTGAGAAACAGCAGGGCAGCCAGCGGAACATTTCCCGCACTGATAACAGGTGAGAAGATTTTGGCCGCTTAATTCTTCGACTTTGGCTACGAAAGGGCTTTTGATCTTATGGCGGGAGATATTAGTTCGCATATAAAATATCCTTTTTTTTAAAGATTATTGTAGCCGAAAAAAATTATATATAGTTATCATAATAAAAAGACAATAGTACAGCATAATTGAATATTGCTGTCAAGGATAT
>CBFDDY010000090.1:0-8350 GCA_965603705.1 uncultured bacterium
GTCGAGGAATATATTGCCGCCATCTGCTAGCTCGAACTTCCCTTTTTTCTTTTCCGTTGCTCCGGTGAAGGCACCTCTAATATGTCCGAAAAGCTCGCTTTCAATAAGCTCTTCCGGAATAGCAGCACAATTTACCTGAATAAATGCTTCATTTTTCCGGGAGCTGTTTTCATGTATGGCCCTAGCGATCAACTCTTTTCCAGTACCGCTTTCTCCAAAAATAAGGATCGTGGCATTAGTTGGAGCTGTCTTTAATACCTGTTCCCATAGCTTTTTCATCAAAGGGTGGTTACCTACAAGCCGATATTTTTTTTCTGCTTTTTTACGTAAGTCCTTACATTGGCGTTCTAATCGTTTCTGATTTAAGGCATGTTGGATACTCAGTAATACTCTTTCCCGGTGTAGAGGCTTTTCAATAAAGTCAAAGGCTCCTAATTTAGTAGCCTCTACTGCAGTTTGGACCGTTCCATGTCCGGAGATCATGATTACTTCTGGTGAATAAGGCTTTTTTTTCAACTCTGATAGCACTTCCAGGCCATTCATTCCTGGAAGCTGAATATCCAAAAGGATCAGATCCAAGCCAACAGTTTCATCAATCATTTCAAGAGCTTCTTCGCCATTAGCAGCTTCTAAAAATGTGTAGCCTTCGTATTCGAGGATCATTTTTAGAGATTTGCGGATGTTTGCTTCATCATCCACAACCAGGATTTTAACATTTCGCTTGTTACTCATAGTTTAATTTCCTTAATTTGGTATTTCTATAATATGACAGCAAAGAAAAAAGTTCAAACAGTAAATTTCCAGGAGTTCCCCCATTTTTCTAAGCTTCTGAGCTTTAAGCAAGAATCAGGTCAGTTGATACGAAAACACGCGGATTTTCCCCAGCGTGAAAAATCCGCTCGGATACAGTCTTCGCTCTCTTCTCCTTAAAGGAGAAGAACCATGCCCGCTCATCCTTGCTCACGGTTTTCTTAATCAATTGACCTGATTCTTTTTACCGCTCTTTTGTTAAAAAATGGCTGTCCACCAAAAGGCGAGTCCCTAATGAAATACTGGGCTCGCTTTACTATTTGCTATTTTCTAAGTATCATACATATCGACTTTTTTTTATTACTTGCGAGGAATAAATTGAGGAAGCAATCTAACGACTTTCTTATGAAAGGATCGTTGTTTTATCTTGTCGTTTTCCTAGTCTGCTGCCTTTCCCTCAATTTATCTGCTTTGCAGGAAAAAATTGACAAAAGCAGATCATTTACACTTGATAATGGACTAAAAGTCTTTTTATACGAGAAATCTAATATTCCGCTTGTCAATTGTGTGCTTGCCTTTAATGTAGGCTCTAAAGATGAAACTGCTGAAACAAACGGCATTGTTCACATTTTAGAACATTACATTTTATTCCGGGGAACAAAATTCCGCAAAGGTGAAGAAATTAGCCGGGATGTAAGGCGTCATGGAGCCTATTTTAATGCCCATACCGGGCGGGACCTTTCTATCTTTGAAATAACCCTGCCGTCAGAACATGTTGATTTTGCTCTTCGTAACCAGAAAGAAATCCTTTTTGATCTGAAATTCGATCAGAACGCCCTGGATGAAGAAAAACAGGTTTTTCTTGAAGAAATTAGCCAGATGCAGGATGACCCCTTTAAGCTTGCCTCCACTCTAATCTTCCAAAATCTTTTTAAAGATCATCCATATCATCTACCGATCTATGGGAAAAAAGAAATAATCGAATCAGCAACCACCGAAACCCTGGAAGGATTTTACCGCAATTTTTTTGTGCCTGAAAACTGTGCTCTTGTTGTTGTGGGAGATATATCCTTAAAGGATGTGGAAGATAAAATTAATAATATTTTCGGCAGCCTGCAAAGCACAAACTTTTCCCTTCCTAAGTTTGATAAAATAACTGCTCTAAAAAAAACAGTTGAGATCAATACAGAAATGGACATCAATATCGGATACCTGGCCATAGGAGTTTCAGGCCCCGATTATAATAGTAAAGATCAATATGCCATGGATATTTTGACCGAGATTTTGGGTCGGGGAATCAATCCTATGCTTTACAATCCCCTGATAAGAAAACGAATTTTTGTCAATTCTATGCGTATGGGCTACAGTGCCCACAAATATGGAGGTTCGATATTTATCTATTTAGCACTTAAGCCCCAGCAATTAAAACGGGCTAAAAAAGAGATAATAAAGTACCTTAAACAAGCTCGGAAACTGAATTTTTCCCCAGACGATGTTTTTTCTGATATGCAATTTTATGCAACCGATTATGAGGGAAGCGCCAAAAACCGCATCAGATTCAATGGTGAGCGTGCCCAAGAGAAAGGGCTCAATTTGGCAACTTCTATGGCTAGGTTTATGCACATGAATGAGATCTCTGACCGGGGAATTTTCCTTGATAATATAGAAAACGTTAGTTCTTCAGATCTAAGAGAAACAGCCGGTAGATATCTAAGCCAAAAAGCTTATGTGTTAGTCACAATTATGCCCCTTGATAAAAAATAGATCAAAATGCGAAAATACTCAGTAAAAAATAAGTTATATATATGCTTTGTTTTATTCACTCTGCAGACAATTTTTTTATTCTCTGAAAAAATTGTTCTAGAAAACGGCCTAACTGCTATTTACGAAAAAGACATTTCTTCAAAAATTTCTGTTTTTCAGATTTTTATAAAAGGTGGAAAACGGGCGGAACCAGAAGGAAAAGCCGGCCTCGCTTATCTGACGACACGCCTGGCCATTGAAATCCCGGACCAGAACAAATTACAAGCTCTTATGGATCAGGCAACGCATCTGTATATAGCCTGCACAGAAGAATACTCCCTAGTTACCATAGCAAGCCTTTCAGAGAATCTTGAAGAGACCCTAAAAATCACTTCCCAGATCTTAGGTAAACCGCTATTTTCGAATATAAGGATAGACAGAATAAAAGAACAGATGGCTCGAAGCAGAAAAATGGAATTGGACGAGCCTGCAATTACCGCTCACTATGCATTTACAGATATTTTTTTGGCAGAAACGCCTTTTGCCGGACAAATTTACGGCAGCGAAACCTCCCTCAGATCTATTAAAAAAAAAGATATCATATCATTCTATGAAAATCATTTTCTCACCGGCAACATGATTTTTTCTATTTCAACCGATCTTGAGAAGCAAACAATTTTGGATTTAATACAAAAGTTCTTTGGAGATTTTCATGCCGGGAAACTTCCAGGGCCTAAACTTCTCTCATTTTCTCCTATATTAGAGGAGAAAAAACAATATATTAAAAAGGATTCCACTCAAGCTCATATATCTGCCGGCTATCTCCTGCCGCAATTATCTCCCCGCAATTATCTGCTTGCCTACTTAACAGCAAACCTTTTAGGACAAGGAGTTGGGTCGAGGTTATGGCCCCTAAGATCGGAAAAGAAACTTGCCTATAATGTGCACTCAAGAGCAACTTATTTCAGCGCCGGAGGAATCTTTGAAGCCTTTATAGAAACGGAAAACACAAAACTGGATATTGCCCTTGATTCATTTATCCACGTACTTAATGAGCTTTATTCTGAGGGAGTAACAGAAGAGGAACTGAGCATGACTAAAAACTATTCAAAAGCCCTATTCCTGCGTAACAATGAGACCAAAGAAAGCCGGGCTCTTACGAGAGGAAATTTTGAGGCGATCGGTCTTGGTTGCAGCTATATGGAAAAATTTATCAGGGAGATAAATACTGTATCTGCAGAGGAAATCAACACATTCGTCCGAAAAGTACTTGCCCCTGAAAAAAGAGTTCAAGTTATAATCGGCCCAAGCAAGGAACCACCCCTCAATTAATTTTATTCCGTGCCGGTAATCGCTTCTACCTCCTCCACTGTCTTAGGAATGGGTTTTCCAAGCACCCGGCAACCTTCATCTGTAACCAGTACATCATCTTCGATGCGGATACCGCTGAAATCTCTATACTCTTCCACTTTTTTATAATCAATAAACTCAGCAAATTTATTCTCTTTGCTCCATTTATCAATTAAAGCGGGGATGAAATAAATTCCGGGTTCTACCGTAAGGACATTTCCGGGTTTAAGTTCCTTAGCAAGTCTTAAATAGGCCAGTCCAAACTGTTCACTTCTATTTGTATTATTATCATAGCCAACCTGGTCTTCACCTATATCCTCCATATCATGGACGTCAAGACCCATCATATGCCCTAATCCATGGGGCATAAAAAGAGCATGCGCTCCCGCCTTAACGGCTTCTTCCACATCTCCCTTCATCAAACCTAATTCTTTAAGCCCGGAAGCTATGACTTTAACCGATTTAAGGTGAACATCCCGGTATTTGATCCCAGGTTTAATCGCTTGAATCCCTTCCTCTTGCGCTTTTAAAACAAGGTTATATATCCGGGCTTGTTTTGGGGTAAATTTTCCGCTTACAGGAATCGTCCTGGTAATATCAGCAGCATAATGCAGAGAAGACTCAGCCCCGGAATCATTGACCACCATCCTCCCTTCTTTAAGCTGATTCCCATGATAATGATTATGAAGGGTCTGCCCATCCATGCTTAAAATCACAGGAAAAGACACCCCTGCTCCATGTGACAAGGCAATCCCTTCAATAGCTCCAGAGATCTCTATTTCATACCTGCCGGGTTTGGTCATTTTCATAGCAGTAGTATGCATCTCATATGCAGCTTCCAGAGCAATCTCTATCTGCTCTATTTCCTCATCTATCTTTACAGACCTCTGCTCCACTACAGCTTTTACCAAAACCTTAGAAACATAATCTTTTATTAAAGAAGATTTAATCCCCAGTAACTGCTCTATTTTGACTACATTTTCAATGCGGTAGGGCTGCAAAAAATGAACCTTTTGTCCTTTACCCAGACTAGTTTTAAGGATCTCCGCAAGCTTTTCCAGGGGAGCTGCCTCCTCTACGCCGACTTTAAGGGCTCTATCTATAAGAAGAGGCTGGAAACCCATCCAGATAATATCTTCAACATCTACATCATTACCAAAAATTTTGTCCTTGTTGTTATCAATATCAATAAAACCGGCCAGCCCCGGTGAATCAAGCCCGAAAAAATAAAGGAATGAGCTGTCCTGTCGAAAATGATAAGGATTGGCCGGATAATTCATGGGGCTTTCATCATTACCCAGAAATAAGACCACACCTGAGCCGACTTGCTTTTTCAAACGATCTCTTCTTTGTTTATAGATCTTAGCATCAAACATAAAATTCCTCCTCTATTATTATCTTATGCAATATTTATTTTACCTTTAGTCCCCTTACTTTTCAACAGATGATTCCCTTTCTTTCCAATAGTAAAGATTTCCTCTTAAAAGTACTTCCGATTACTTTGACTTTCATTTTGCAATTCAATATAGTTTGATAGCTTGTAAGAAAAAGGAGGATACTTTGGTAGCCAAAACAAATATTCAATCGTCAAGATTCCTTCATAAAATCCTCAAAATATTCACTGACATCCGACCAGGAGAAGCTTTGACAGCTATCCTATTGATGTTAAATGTTTTTCTGCTTTTTACTGCTTATTATATCTTAAAACCATTCAGAGATGCCCTCATGCTCCAGGAATGGCCTGCTGAGATCAAGAGTTATCTGGGAGCGGTCATTGCTGTTCTGCTCATTTTTGTAGTTAAAGCTTTCAGCCATATTGCATCCCGGTTTCCCCGGCAAAAACTAATCTCCTGGGTAACTCTCTTTTTTATTTCCAACTTGGGAGTTTTCTATATTCTCCACCTCGCAGGTGTTGGAGCAGGGCTGATGGGTATTATCTTCTTTATCTGGATGGGTATTTTTAATCTGATCGTGATTGCTCAATTCTGGGGTTTCGCCAATGATATGTACTCTGAAGAGCAGGGAAAACGACTGTTCCCTCTTATCGCTTTTGGAGCGACATTCGGAGGCTTTATGGGGGGGAAAATACAAGAATGGCTAATGGTCCCTTTGGGCAGATTTCAGCTAATACTTGTAGCTGGAGTGATTCTAGGAATATGTATTGCAATTACATGCTATATCCATAACAGGGAAATAAAAAGAGCCGTTTCCGAAGTGAATATAAGTCCTGAAGAACAATCACGAAAAGCCGAAAAGGAAAAGCCTCTTGAAAAGGGAGGCGCCTTTAAACTTGTCTTTAAGAAAAAATATCTTCTTTATCTTGCATTTTTTGTGCTTCTGCTTAATTTAATCAATACAAACGGTGTTTATATGCTGGATACTATAGCTGATTCAACCGCAACCCAAGCAATTGCGACTGGAACTGCAGGAGGTTTGGATAAAGGTGAGTTTTTGACCCAATTCTTTGCAAGTTTCTATAACATTATGAATCTTTTCGCCATGTTCGTCCAGCTGTTCATTGTTTCCCGAATATTTAAGTGGTTTGGCGTCCGGGTAGCCATTTTTTTCCTTCCCGTCCTTGTCTTAGGAGGATATTTTTTCATATGCTTCGGAGCATATCTGCTTCTTGTTAAATGGGTCAAAGCTCTAGAAAACGGATTAGACTATTCTTTGATGAATACAACCAGGAGTTCTCTGTATCTGATAACATCCAGACAGGAAAAATATAAAGCACAAGCTGTCACAAAAACATTTTTTCATCGCGCCGGCGATGTTTTTTCTGCCCTGTTTATTTTTCTAGGGACGACTTATCTCGCTTTTAAAGTCGAATCTTTTGCTATACTAAATGTTTTCTTGGTTTTGATCTGGATTGGATTGGGTATTATGATATTCAAAGAACATAAAAAATTATCTGCCTCACAGATAGCATAGGTTTAATCCGGGTTAGACAGTCATGCTCCTAAAATTCGGCCTAGGATTACGAATTCTTTTTTAACTTCAGAGCTGTAGGGGTTTGGGCTAATCCACCCAAGGCAGTGCACCTTAGCTCCCTGGGAAGCATTTTGCCGGAGGAATAAGCCGCATCAATGGTCTCATACAGAGGGATTGGATTTTTGTACCCGCCCATAATAAGGTCAGCACAGACAAATGCATTCGAGGCAGCCGCAGCATTACGTGTGTGGCAGGGGATTTCACACATTCCCTGGACCAAATCACATACAGAGCCCATAGTATTCTGAAGAGCAATAGCAGCTGCATCCAAAGCATCATAGGCAGAGCCTCTGCAGGCTTCGACTACAGCGGCGGCTGCCATTGCCCCTGCGGCCCCAATCTCTACTTGGCAGCCTGCGACTTCAGCTGCAAAAGTGGCTTGGATAGCTACCAGCAATCCTATTCCGGAAGCAGCCAGTAATGATAGAGCAATCTCTGCCGGTTTAAGTTTTTTTTCTTCCAGCAAAGTGACCAATACACCAGGGACCACTCCGGCTGACCCGCCGGTCGGAGCTGCACAAACAATGCCCATACTGTTATTTATATGCATTACTGCCATAGCCCGGGCAGCTGCTTGAGTATGTATTCCTCCAATTGCTACTTTTTCCTCCGCTTCAGCCTGTAATATTTTTCCTGCACTGGGACTAAGCAACTGCATATCGATGTTTTGTGATTCCAGCCCCTGGTCCACAGCTGCTTTCATTACAGCAAAACGCTCCAATATCTTTTTGATAATCCCCTCTCGGTCAATTCCCAATAACTGAGATTCATATTTGAGAATGGCCTCTCCCAGAGAAGAATTCATCTCCTTTACAACTTGAGTCATGCCCTTATAATTTTGAAAAATATACCCACCCCGCTGCATATAAAATACCGGCTCACTCTTCCATGTTCTTTCAACTTCCGGTACTCTTTTTAATTTGGCGTAGATCTCCGGCTCCAAATCATCTATTCCTTGAAATATCAGTAATAACTTTTCGCTTTCTGTAATTCTGCTTTTCTCAAAATATTCCCCTTTTACATTTGATAATATATCTCTAACTTGGGATCCTACCTGGCTTTTACATTCAATCAAATAGTAATAGGCTTTCCCATCTAAATCCACCGGCCATTTTCCGATCCGATCAATAAGAATCCCTCCTCCGCCGGTCGACTTGGCGGATATTTC
Organism: uncultured bacterium; assembly: GCA_965603705.1. Lineage (GTDB taxonomy): Bacteria > Acidobacteriota > Aminicenantia > Aminicenantales > Aminicenantaceae > JAUVXM01. The sequence continues at coordinate 8,003 of CBFDDY010000090.1, forward strand.
AAGTACTACTCCTTTTTTTGTTGATAAATGTATTTTAACGGCATTGGGATGAAAAGAACCAGGCAAAGGAGCCACTTTAAATTCAATCTTGACTTTCTGCTTTTTTGCCTCTTCTAAGACTAAAAAGAATCTTTCATCTGTTAATTCCCAGCCTAAAATTCCTGCGGTAAAAGCCAAGTCCACTCCCTGCTGTTTGTAAACTTGAGCATAAGATCCCCCCGGGTCAAAGGTAAATCTCACTGCAGCCGGCACTTCCCCAAGCAGGGACCGCACCATACAGCCGATACGATAAGAGCCAGCAGTATGCGAACTTGAAGGCCCCCGCATTACCGGACCTATCACATCATT
>CBFDDY010000091.1:0-8334 GCA_965603705.1 uncultured bacterium
CCATTTTTTTCTCTCCCCACAAATTTCTGGGGGGGCCGGGAACAAGCGGCATCCTTGTTTTTAATGAGAAGATCTACCGTACCGACCTGCCGCCCACAACTGCAGGCGGAGGCACTGTTACTTTTGTCGGCTATGATACGCATGACTTTTCAAATGACATTGAAACGCGGGAAAAGGCAGGCACCCCGCCAATTTTGCAAACCATCAAGGCTGCCCTGGTGCTTGACCTGAAAGAGAAGATAGGCATTAAAACAATTGAGAAAATCGAAGCCCTATACACAGAATATTTTGTCGATAAGCTGAAAAAAATCAATAATCTTGAACTCCTTGGTGATGTCGCCCCGGAAAAAAGAGTGTCAATAATTTCTTTTAATATTAAACACCTTGACCGCATCCTCCATCCCAAATTTGCAACTAAACTTATGAACGACCTCTTTGGCATCCAATCCAGGGCAGGCTGCAGCTGTGCCGGGCCTTACGGTCATGCCCTGCTCGGAATTGAGAACAATACCTCCCTTAAATACAGAAACTTAGTTATTAAGGGCAATGAAGGGATGAAACCGGGATGGGTGCGGGTCAATATCCACTACACTTTAAGTAAAGATGATGTAGATTATCTCATCAGGGTTATTAAGTTTATTGCCCAGAAAGGGCATCTTTTTCTGCACAAATATGCTATTAATATGCAGCGGGGCGAATGGCAATATATCGGGTATGAAGAAGAGGTACCGGAATTTTCGGTTGAAAAAAATTTCAGGTCGAAAAAAACTCCTCTGGCAAAAATCCCTGCTTTAAGAAGATCGTATATTAGACAAGCGGAAGCGATCGCTGCTGAACTGCAAGATCAGGGTAGGCTCAATTTTATTCAGGATGAAAAGGAGATAGAAGAGCTAAAATTATTTTATTACGCCCATAAAACCTAAAAGCGGGGTCAAGTCTTCATATTCCACATTAGCATATTTTCATAAATCTTATATGATGTTAATGTGGAATATGAAGACTTGACCCCTTTTTAAAATACGTAGGAGAATTTTATAAAGAGGGTGTGGCCCTGGTTGCCTTTTTCCCCAAAACGGGCAGTGCCTTTTTGATAGGCAAGCTGGATGAGTCCAAAGGGCGGCTGAAAACGGTAGGAAAAAACCACCTGGATATTCTGTTTTTCTATGGCTGAGTTGGTCTGAAAAAACAGTTTGAGGAACAAGTCCTTGGTAAAATATTGAGTAGCCCAGAGCGCATGTATCCAGGTGCTCTCATTCTCTGGGTCGGGAGAGAGGTAAAGTTTTGTAAGACTGTACTCTGCAGATAGGCCCTGGGTTATCTTTTGCCGGACAGACCCCCCGATTAGAGAAAAATCCAAGTCGTAATTCTTGCCGAACTGATAGCTGGCTTTGACTGATTGCCATTCCCGGGTATTATAGCCTAGCTCCAGAAGGGTGCTGTAATTGCGGAATTCTTTTTCATAAAGCTTGTATTCCTGGTCATTTAAGACTTTCAGGCTGAATTTGTTCTGGAGGTCAAAAGTCAGGGACTGATAAACATCCCAGGAGCGCAGGACCTTATCCATGCCCCAGTATATATTGTAATTTGAGCTATAGGTGATACGGTCAAGTCCCCAGCTTTTTAGCCAGAAGATCTTACTTATAGCAGAATCCAGTTCGTGACGGTTATCATCCCGGATGAATCCCACAGCATTGGCATTATCTCCAAAATACATTCCCAGATAGTTATAGCGACAGTGGATATGAAATGTAGAGGAGTCATAACTTGGCCGCAGGAAAAAAGCCAGGTCGCTTTTGTTCCCATCCCCGTAACTTAGGGCAAGCTGGCCGGTAAATTTAAACGTTTTAGTGAAGAATAAAGACGTATCCAGGCCGACTGTTCCCTGGTTTTTACCATTGACAAGCTTATTTGCCGCCAGTAATCCCACTGTCGAGTTTTTCATCACATCCCGTTTGAAACGAAATACAGTGAAATTTGCAGAATTACCTCCGTTTTCACTCTCTTTTGTCTGGGCAGTTAATAGAACAATCTCGTTTCCGCCTACCTTGCCATATACTTTCGCTCCTCCACAGATATCAGCTATCCGGCGGGAATAAAAAAGGCGGATCCTCTGCTGATAGATGTCATTGCCTTCCAGGAAAAAATTCCTCTTCTCAGGCATATTCAGTTCAAAGCGGGTCAGGTTTACTCTTTCCTGGTCAGCCTCAACCGTGGCAAAGTCCGGGTTTAGGGTAAGATGTCCGGAAATCGAAGGGGTAAAATCATAGCGAGCATCCAGACCGACTTCTAAATCTGTCTTTTCCCCCTCCTGCAGCTGTGAAATAACATGAGGGATGACTTCCAGCCTATGGCCGCTGCCTTTGAGATCCAGACCGGTCAGGGTACCATGTCCATCCATTTTACGGTAATCTTCCAGCGGCCCGGACCAGAAACTTTTCTCAATATTACGCGGGAAATAGCGGCTGGACTGAAGCCCCCAAGTTTGATTATTCCCGGGTTTATATTTTACGGTAGATAGGGGGATGGCCATCTCAGCACTCCAGCCTTCAGGTATCATAGCGCCGGCTGACTCCCAGGTTCCGTCCCACGTAAGGTCAGCTACCCGGCCGTTCTCAGACACGCGGCCGTCATGCTGGACTCCGAGCGGATTAGTACGGAAATAATAGGCTGTCCTCTTGTCAAAAAATGTATCCATGGTGACACAGGCACTATCCACTCCCATCATGAGGCCGTCTCTGCGTGTGCCTAAAACGATCTTATCCGGCTCCGGATCGTAGCAGGTAAAGCCAAAATAAATGTACTTTTCGTCATAGAGTATTCTGACTACGGTTTTTACAGAAGCCGGGTCGCCTTTGTGCGGTTCAAACTGGGTGTAATCGCTTAATAGAGGCGCCTCTTCCCAGATTTTTTCAGCAAGTTTACCATCGATCACAGGAGGGGTAGCGGTTTTTATCGCCTTTACGGAAAAATTACTATTCACAGCGGATAAAGGGGGGAAAATGCAAAGCAAGGCAGCCAGAAATATGATATTTTTTTTTGGGCGCATATAAATAAAATCCTAAATGAAAAAGGCATTATAACACTTCAGGTGAATTTAGCAATAAGGGGTTAAGTCTTCATATTCCACATTAGCTTCATATGAAACTAATAAAAATATAGTAATGTGGAATATGAAGACTTGACCCCTTTTTTAGAAGTCGAAGCCGATCCAGAGTTTCGTCATCCACTTTCCTCTGGTATTATAATCAAAAGGTTTGGAAAATTCCGGCCAATCTAAAGCTTTGACAAAGTCAACATGAATAGGAAAACCTAAGAAAAAGAGCTCGATCCCGAATCCATATGAGCCGACCGCATCGACCTGACGCAGGTACTGACCCATATAGAAATCCGAATCCATGATCGTGATCTGGGCCGGATACCCTTTTAGCTTTATGCGGGCCATATCCAGAAAGAAAGTCCCCCGAATAGGGCCGATCTGCCCTAAGAGAGTTGTGGCATAGTTAATAAGCGGGATCCTGAACTCAAGATTGGAATACCAGCCTTCGTTTCCTACAAGGCTGTAATAATTAGCTGAGCGGACCTGGTTGTTTCCTCCGAAATAAGATATATAAGGATTTTTTCCGAGGCTGGCAAAACCATTAAACCGGAAGGCAAAAAGTGCATCAGCTCCGATATATAAATACTGGCGAAAATCCAGCTGAAGGGTAGTATTCTGAATAAAACTCTCTGCTATCGGGAGGGACTGGGTAATGCCAATTTTAAATGTATTTCCTCTAGCCGGGCCATAATTTTTAAATTTAGTGGTCTCTCCGACAAGGGATAAAGACCCTGACACATTGCTTCCATTCCAGAAAAAACCATAGCCGGTTGTGCCCCCCATAAGTTTATTCATATAGGGGTCAAAGAAGTCCTCTGCATAGTTAGAATAGCCAAAAGTCCCCTGGACACGATAGTACCTGCTAAAAGGATAGTATGCGCCAACATTAGCTCCGGAAATAGTCCTGGTAGCAATTGCGTCTCTGTAGTTTAAGCGGTAGTAAAGGGAAGGGTCCATATATGAATAGGGAGTATAATAATACATAGTATATCTGAAAGCACTAGCCATAAATTGGAGTCTCCGTTTCTGGTTAAAATAGGATGCAGAATAAGAACGGAAGCTTCGTACTTGGTAGGCTGTAAAACTAAATGTATGGTCACGGAAGATGTCTGAAAACGCTATAGAAGAGCCGCCATATATTCCACCATCAGTAGAAAAGATAGCATCGATCGGAGGCCTGCCTGCCATATAAAGTTTGCCGATTCCTTTGTGAGTTTTGATCTTTTCCTTATCGATTTCAAAAGTCAGTAAAGGTTCGAATCTTTGATATTCTTCCTCCCCTTCTACCTTGGCTAAAGTTACGGTTTTTTCCACTTCCCCTTCCAATTCGCTTTTAAATATCTGAAAGGAGCCTTTATTAAAAGAAGCAAAGACAAAAGTATCGGGAGAATTAGGCACCTGAACCGGAAAAAAATTACCGGTCCTAACATCCGTATAACGCTTCAGCTCGCCTGTATCCAGACTTACAGAATATATATTATATGCTTCCCGCATGTCGCCTGAAAAATATATCGTTTTTGCATCAGGAGAAAATTCAGGGGTTATTGTATTGCCGCGACCAAAGGTCAACTGGGTTTTTTCCTTTAGGTTATTTACCGGGGAAAGGAAAAGCTTGTCATAAGTACCTATTCTAATCGAGTAGGCAATTTGGCTTCCATCAGGGGACAGGGCTAAAGCTTTCTCATACAAGCCATCTTGGGTCAGGTTGATAACTTTATTTGTGTCAAGGTTAAGTTTGAATATATCGTGAATGCCCTGCTCGAAGGCAGTAAAAAAGAGTTCATTATTTTTCGGATCAAAACAAGGGGAAGAAGGGCGGTCCTGGTTGAGGAAAATTTTTTCGAGAGTATTCCCGCTGAGAGCATCGATGATAAAAAGAGAATGTTTTTTTCCTGTGCGGGCAAAAAATGCAATCCGGTCTCCATCAGAGGACCAGGCTATATCCCGGCCTTTGGATGGCTCTATTTCATATTTTATGTGTTCGTATTTAAGGGTGTAGCCCTTAGTAAGGTTCTTGATAACAGTTCCGTCTTTGGCGGAGAGCAAAAGGATGTCAAAATCATTATCTTTAACATTAAAGGTCTCAACCGCAATTATGTCTCCGGAAGGAGATAAAGCGTGCGAAAAGGCAAACCAGTATTCATTTAAAGGAAATTCCGGGCCCATTGTGATACTATAATCTTCCGGATTATCCCGCAGTAATAAATGTTTATACTTGTCACGAATATATTTTTTAAATTCATGCCCGAACTGTTTGGGTTCTAAATTAAAGGCTCTTTTTATCGGATTTAGCCTGCCTATCATGGGAGAATTTTTTAAGGACTGCCAGAAATTTCTCACGCCGTTTTTACCGTACTTATGCTCAATAAATTCATACATGGCATGGCCAAAGTCATAGGATACGGGGCGCGGCATGGGATAACGGGATAAGAGGCTTCCCCGTTTGGTGAGTTCCGGGATCCGGTCATTAAGGACAGCATCCCGGACTATAAGCGCTGACCAGGAAGACCAGGTCTCAGTATTGTACTCACTGAAGCCCTCCATAATCCAACCGGCAGGAGCGCTCATCGCGTAAACGATCCCGCCCGGGCTTCCATAAAGAAGGTCATACTCAAAAATATGGGTCAACTCATGTTCAACCAGGTCCTGCAGTTCATCTATCGGCATGTCTCCATGCAGGGCTACCCGGTAGAGAAGAGGTTCGGCGACACCCAGAACTCCTTCCGGGAGCTGGTAAAGGTTTGTTTGCTGGAACTCTGTGCTGGTCTTATAGAAAAGAATAGGCACTCGGGCAGATAACTGGTGCTTGATCTTTAAGCTTATCCTATAATAGGCACTTTCTGCCAGCTCAGAAATAGTTTTAAGTGTGCGGATATCTTCTGTGTAATAATAGATATCGAAATTATCCGTTTTATAACTTTTCCAATAAAACTTAGTATAATTAACTTTGTTTTTACCGTAATAGGGAAAATATATGGACTGGCCAAAAGTATGGGAAATAAAGATCATGAAAACAACTAAAAATACAAGAAATTTTATCTGGTTTTTCATAGCAGCTCCTTGCTTCACTTAGAAATAAGGTATCTCTGTTGAATTCTTTCCCCTCCCAACACTTGGCGGAACAGCTTTTCTTTCACTTTGTGGATCTGGTCAAAAAAGGCGAATTCAGCAGTCTGGTTGGGGTTTTCATAAGCCTGGGTCTCTTTAAAATTTGTGTTATAAATGACCTCTCCGGTTGCAGCATTAATAAAATAGACATTCATCTTAAGATTGTAGAATTTCCGGGAAGCTAACCTATTCTTGTTCGGAAAAGGGTTGTCGAATTGTTTCTTGTTTTTTCCGATAAGAGCTTTTCGGGTCTCAGAAGTATACTCAATACTACCGGTCAAAAAAGCACTTGCCTCTTCTTCTAGAGCTTGACCTTTCCAGAAATCTTTATTTTGGAAAAGCTCCTCATTGTCGAGTACAATATTTTTTGTGGAAATATTTTTATCCAGATCTTGAGAAAGTTCGGAGCTTAAATACTCAAGCAGGGCCGGGTTGATCTCAAACTCATTTTTATCATCTATCAGGAAGAAATTTGCAATGACGATGTTTTTAAACTGGCTTATATCCAGGTTTGTCTTTACCGGGAGCTCAAGCTTGATCTTCCAATAATTACCAGTCTTGCAGGAGTATAGGACCAGGAAAATCAAGAGAAGAAGGAATATTCTATTTCTTTTCATCTTTTTCCTCCTCTGTTTTTTCGGAGTCTATCCAGTATTTTTTAAATTTTGTGTAATTAGACTGGATGTGTTCATTACCCGGGTCAAGTTTTAAAGCGAGCTTGTATTCCTTTTCAGCTTCTTCTATCATGCCCTTTTTTTCATAAGCAACTCCCAGGTTATTGTGGGCCGCAGCTGAATCAGAGACAGATCGAATGCTTTTTTCCCAGCGAAATATAGCTTCGTCCCATAAATCCTTTTGGGCGGACTGTATGCCAAACTTCATCTGGTTTTGCTGGAGTTGGGAAGCACAGCCTGAAAACAGAACAGAAAGAAGGAGAAAAGAAAAAACAGTCAGGGTGGATAGTTTATTCATTGTTCATCCTTTAAATAAAGAACCTCAGTCATAATGACTCTTGATTTGTATTATATAGATTATCACAAAAACATTCCAGTTGAAGCATCCTATAGTTAGTCGTAATGTTATATGCAATTTTTATGCCAATATGATTCAGGGAACAACCTTAGTTTTTCGCCATCCTATTGTTATTAAATAAGGACATATGTATAATAAAAAAAAAAGACACTTGGAGGCATATATGGGAATCTGGCTGGAAGGAAAGAAGCTGGCAAAAACAGAACGACAGAAAGTTAAGGAAGAGATAGCCGAGTTAAAAAAAAACAGGGATGAAGTTCCGGGTTTAGCCGCCATCTTGGTCGGCGAGAACAAAGCTTCTCAGATCTATGTCGGGACCAAGGAGCGGAGCTGTGAAAAACTGGGGCTACATTCTGAAGTGCTTAGATACTCAGAAAGCATCAAATCTTCAGAATTAAAAGCACACATAGCAGATTTGAACAGCCGCAAGGATATCGACGGAATTCTGGTCCAGGAACCTTTGCCTTCCCACCTTAATGCCCATGATATCACCACTGTGATCAGGCCGGAGAAAGATGTAGACGGCTTTCATCCTTATAACCTGGGAAATATCATTAGAAACGAACCGGGGATCCGGCCGTGCACACCCCTGGGGATAATGAAACTGCTAGCATCCGCCAATATTGGGCTTGAAGGAAAAGATGTAGTAATTATTGGAAGGAGCTATATCGTCGGGAAACCTCTTGCAGCTATGATGACCAATGCCCATGGTACAGTAACGACCTGCCATTCCCGCACAAAAAATCTTGCCGGCGTGGCTGCCAGAGCAGACATTTTAGTGGCTGCAATGGGACGGGGCGCTTTTGTCACCCCTGATTTCGTAAAAGAGGGAGCGGTTGTAGTGGACGTGGGCATAAATCAAGTAACAGATATAGCCCAAGCCAAAGAATTGTTCGGAGATAATGAGAAGAGGGAAAAACAGCTGGAAATAAAAGGATATACCTTAGTTGGAGATGTACACCCGTCTGTCATAAATAAGGCCAGTTATCTGACCCCGGTTCCCAAAGGAGTGGGGCCCTTGACCGTAGCCATGCTGATGCGTAATACTTTGGAAGCATTCAAAATCCTCCGGAATTTACAATAGAACAGGATAGAGC
>CBFDDY010000092.1:0-8327 GCA_965603705.1 uncultured bacterium
GCTTCGTTACAATGGATTTGCGGTGAAGGATCACAGCTGCATCCATTGTGCCTTGTATCTACGGCAACCTCGACTCATGAATAATCCAGGCAAGTTGACCTGATTCTTTATGCCGCTTTTCTTTAAAAAATGAGGGATGTCCTGATAAGATGCCAGATTAAGCGGAGGGTATGGATTAAGCGACATTGAAGATTTAGCCTTCTGATGAGGATTTTCGAGGGAACCCGGCGAAGCCGGGCTGGGAGCATGTCTGACCCACGGACGGGGGGAGTTGCGCAGCAGCCGAGAAAAACGAAGAAGAATGGCGTTAAAAATCTGAAGCGAGCGTATCCATACCCTCAGATTCAGCCTGTTCTTATCTGTTTATTTACTGTCCAGGTACCCTTTATTAGATGATGAGTTACGGGGAATAGATCGAGCATGTCTATTCCAGGGGGATAAAAATATACTTGCCATTTTTCGTAGCTACCCTGCCGAAGATATAATCGGGGTCATGATTTAGAGCAATGATCCACTCTTCCTCTACAGCCTGTTTTAAATATTTCTCTTTGTTCTTAAGCGTCTCTATCGGATAAAGATCATAACTCATAATATAAGGCAGGTTTATGTGAGCCGACGTCGGGATCAAATCCCCGAAAAAAAATACCACCTGATCTTCCGCATATATTTTTGCGCATTGATGACCAGCTGTATGTCCGGAAACAGGGATTACTTCCACTCCCTTTGTCACATCTGATATTCCATCCTCAAGTTGTAATAATCCATTTTCTTTTAAAGGCTCAAAATACTGTGGTAAATAACTTGGCTTATCCCTGGCAGAAGGATTTAAAGCAGTTTTCCACTCAATTTTCTGGATAATATATTTTGCTTGGGAATAAACAGGCACAAACTCACCTGAATCTTTTTTCGCTGTATTCCCGCCACAGTGGTCAAAATGAAGGTGAGTGTTTATTACATAATCTATGTCATCTACACCGGCTCCCATATTTTCGAGCGCCTTAATCAATCCTGGCTCTCTCTCCAGGGAATAATATTCAACCAGTTTTTGTTTTAAGTCCGCTCCTATACCTGTTTCAACCAGAACCAGGCTCCGGCCGGTATCAATAAGTAACGAATTCAATCCCAGTTTTATCCGGTTCTCTTTATCGGCAGGGTACTTTTTTTGCCACAAGACCTTGGGAACCACTCCAAACATAGCTCCACCATCCAGATAAAAAAAACCATCCCTTAATCCATAGATCTTGAATTTTCCTAAAGATAGATAGTTAAGACTCATCTAAGAAGTTTCTCGAGGTTGTAAACAAAATTATCCCGGTTATAATCAGCAAGCTCTATCTCATCCGTATCCATACGCAGGGCATCTTCCGGGCAAGCCTCTACACAAAAACCACAAAAACAGCAGCGGTTGATATCAATGATAAAATTGGCAGGATATTTCTGTATCTCAGGATCCGGGTCTTCCTCTGCTTCAATAAAGATGCATTCTGAAGGACATACTGTAGCACACAACATACAGGCTACACATCTAGGCTTACCGTCTTCTCTTTTCATCAAGCGATGTAAACTTCGGTGTCTTTTTGCAATTTCCTGCCTTATTTCAGGATATTGGATAGTAACAGCCCCTTTTCTCTTTGTCTTGATATGGAACAGATTTAAAATATGAAAAAACATATTTACGATAAAGTGACGGGTCGTAATTATGCTTCCCCGGATGATCTCAATAAAATAACCAAGTTGTTTCAACATTTTATAATATACTCATTATAATCGCTGTAGCCACGATATTTATCAAGCTTAAAGGGATAAGTAATTTCCAGCCAAAATCCATGAGCTGGTCGTAACGAAAGCGCGGATAGGTCCACCGCAGTAATATCTGCAGCCAACAGAAGAAAAATACTTTGATATTAAACATAAGGACCTGGAAAAGAACAACAATTCCATGCGGCAGCAGCCATTTTCCTCCCCAGGGAAAATGAAATCCATCCGCATAGAGCCATGGCACCTGGTATCCTCCAAAGAAAAGAGTTGTCAGCAAGCATGATATTATGAGGACCTTCATAAAATCGGTAAACATATACATTCCCCATTTCATGCCGCCATATTCAGTAAAAAACCCTACAATCTCAGATTCTCCTTCAGGAAGGTCAAATGGCACTCTTTCTGATTCTGCCATAGTAGCAAAAAGAAATATTAAAAATCCCAGGGGCTGAAGAAAAATCCCCCATTTAGGAAGCCAGCCAAACAATAGTTCCCCTTGAAAATCAACAATAGCAGAAAAAGCCAGGGACGGAAAAACCATTACCAGCCCGATAAGGGATAGACCCAGGGCTACTTCATAAGATATCAACTGAGCTGCTCCCCTCAGGCCACCGATAAGAGTCCATCTATTATTAGATGCCCAACCACTGAGCAACACTCCATAGATAGTAAATGAAAGCATAGCCAGGACAAAAAGAAGTCCCACATTTATATCAAGCACCTGAAGCTTTATCTCCTTCCCGCCGATTTTCAATATATCCCCAAAAGGGATGGCAGCAATAGTAACACCTGTAAAAAAGAAAGAGAGAAAAGGAGCTAAATCATGGAGAAATTTTCGAGAAAAAGAGGGAGTGAAATCCTCTTTAAATATCATTTTAATCGCATCAGCAAATGGTTGGAATAAACCAATGATCCTTATTCCGAAAAAATTTGCCCGGTTAGCTCCGATCCGATCCTGCATCAAAGCGCTTTCTTTTCTCTCAGCCCAGGTAAGATAGAGAGTAATAAGAAGGAACCACACTAAAGCACAGACAATTTTTATCAGTACAATTAAGGTTTCACTCATTTATTTCTCAAAAAAAGGGATTTCTTTCTGCATCTGCCGGAATATCTCCTCAGGAGATAAGAATTTTTTATAATATTTAAAATTAACATCCAATTTTGTCCCAAGTTCAGTCAAAATCTTCCATTCAGCTTTACCATCTCCTGGAGCTTCCAAAACCGGACAAAATTTTTGCACCTTTCCATCCACATTCGTTAAAGAACCGCCTTTTTCAGGGGTCATAGCAGTCGGAAACATTATACCGACCCTTGATTCTATTTCACACCTGTGAGGGGTTAATAGAAATGTATCCTTTATCCTTTCGAAACAAGCCTGTATATCAGAAGGACTTAATATTTCAGCAAGATATGTACCGAAAATAATCAGGACTTCAGTATCATCTTGCAGGTTACCCAGTTCAAATGGTTTAATCTCAAATCCAATCTCTTTTGCTCCTTTTTTGTTGGGAGTTCTATCGGAAGTTAAGAGGATATCGTCCGATTCACCTGCTGGAGGGTCTACAAAAAATATGTTTTTTATTCCCAGATCATCCTGAAAAATCTTTTTCAGCAAAAATAATTCCTCATTGGTTAAAAAAGTGTTTAAAAGCAGGGTTATTCGGGATGTCTTTTTTTTATATAAAAGCCGTTTAATTTTTTCCATAAAAAATGTCAGGGCAGTTTCATAGTTTTTGATACCTTTATTATTGTTTGTTGCTATTTTTTCAGCTCTATTTTCATCAAGCGAATGGTAACCATAACGTCCAACATCACAGATCCAGTAGCTGTTTATCTCAGCATTTTCCCGGGCACTGATCCGGTATACTCTTTTAGGAAGATCAAACCGGGAAAATCCGCGGTGATGCTCAATATATATATTACATCCCCGGGAACAAAGAGGGCAGATAGCCTCACCTTTTTCCAAAAACCATACACGAGTTTGAAACCTAAAATCCATATCTGTAATAGCTCCGACCGGGCATAACTGAGCCAGATTACCAGAGTAATTGTTATTAACCGGCATTCCATCCAATATATTAACCTCTGTATCAGCTCCCCGTTCAAATACTCCCATCTCACCAGTGCCAACGACCTCCTGCAAAAAACGGACACACCTTCGACAGAGAACACATCTTTCATTATCATGAATAAGGTGCTTTCCCAACCTTATTTTTTTCTCCCGCCTTTCTTTTAATTCTGAAAAATTATTTTCAAACAAGCCGTACTCTTCATAATAATCCTGGAGTTTACAATCACCAGCCTGGTCGCATATAGGGCAATCCATAGGATGCTCCGCCAAGAGAAATTCCAATACTCCTTTTCTGGCTTCTACAACTTTTTCACTCTTAGTGTTGACCTTCATCCCATCCTTAACCTGGGTCGAACAGGCCAGTTCTAGTTTGGGCAAACCTTCAATCTCGACCAGGCACATCCGGCAGGTTCCCTCGGGAGGAAAAGCAGGGTGATAACATAAATGCGGAATTTCAATACCGGCAGTTTCAGCTGCTTTAAATACAGTCATACCTTTTTCGACCTTCACTTCTCTTTCATCAATATATATTTTCATCATTTTAAACTAGTCTCTAGCTCATCTCTGAACTTTTTCACAATAGATAAAATTGGCATAGCAGCCGCATCACCCAGGGGACATAGAGTTTTCCCCAGCATATTTGAAGCCAGCCGGGCGATATTATCAATATCACCGTCTTTACCTTCTCCCCGAGAAATACGGGTTACTATCTTCTTGATCCAGGTATTTCCTATGCGACAGGGTGTACACTGGCCGCATGACTCATGGGAATAGAAATTTGTGATAATTTTTAGTACATCCAGAATGGACGTATCATTATCTAAGACAATAACCGCCCCCGATCCCAACATCGAGTCCGCTTTCATCAATGCATCACTGTCCATTGTGATATCTATTTCATCTGCTTTTAGGATCGGCGACGACATTCCTCCGGGGATAACCGCCTTTAATTTTTTTCCTTCCTTCATTCCGCCGGCATATTTGAATATTAGATCTTTTAAGCTGGTTCCAACGGGAAGCTCGTATATCCCTGGATTTTTCACCATTCCGCTCACACCAAAAATGCGGGTGCCGCCATCATTTGGAAGTCCTAGAGCGCAAAACCTATCCGCTCCCTTCAAAATGATGAAAGGTATATTGGATAGGGTTTCAACATTATTGATCACCGTAGGACACTGAAACAACCCTATTGAAGCAGGAAAAGGAGGTTTTAACCTCGGATTTCCCCGTTTTCCCTCCAGGGATTCCAGCAAGGCAGTCTCCTCGCCACATATATAAGCTCCTGCTCCTCTGTGAACAGTAATATCCAGGTCAAATCCGCTTCCCAGTATATCTTTGCCTAAAAAGCCCTTCTGAAAAGCCTCATCAATAGCTGTTTCTAGTCTTAGAGCGATATTTTCATATTCTCCGCGGATATATATGTAAGCGGTATTGATCCCCACGCAATAGGCGGAAATTATTATTCCTTCCAGCAATAAATGGGGATTATGGGTCATGATATACCGGTCCTTTATTGTCCCCGGTTCGCCTTCATCAGCATTTACACACAAATATTTCGGCTTATCCATATCCTGAGGAACAAAGCCCCATTTTACTCCAGCTGGGAAACCTGCGCCTCCCCTTCCTCTTAGATTAGCAGCTTTAGCTTCTTTAAGTATCTTTTCCGGGTTCAACTCGGTCAAAGCCTTTTTTACAGCCTGGTAGCCATTGTGTTTAAGATAAACATCCAGCTTAAAAAAATTATCAAGGCTGAAATGTTTTGATAATACTTTTTCTTTCACTTTTTTCTACTCTAAATTATCCAGTATTTTATTGATCTTCTCTTTATCCAGATAACCATGATAATCGAAGTTTATCATCATAGAAGGTGCCTGTTCACAGGCTCCCAGACATTCTACTTTAGATAAAGTAAACTTCTTATCTGAAGTCGTCTCTCCCGGTTTTATTCCCAATTTTTCCTCAATATAATCGATAATATTATCAGCGCCCATAAGACTACAGGTTAGATTTGAACATACCTGGATATGATACTTTCCCACTGCCTTACGATTAAACATAGTATAGAAAGTTACAACTTCTCTTACTTTGATCTGGGAAATATCCAATAAAGAGGCTGCCAGAATTTCCTCTTCTGCAGATATCTGACCGAATTCCTTCTGAATCACATGTAAAACCGGTAAGAGAGCAGCTTCTTTTTGAGGATAACGGGCAATGATCTTATCAATCACTTTCTTTGTTTTATTCGAAAATTCCAGGCTCATCTATCCAGTTCTCCTCCGATCATGTTAGTTGAACCAAATGTTGGAATAACATCAGCAATATAATGACCCTTTATCATTTCTTCCAAAGCGGAAACAATGTGGAAACAAGGTGCTCTAAGATGCAGGCGGTAAGGTTTATCCGTCCCGTCCGAAACGATATAGAAGCCTAGCTCCCCGTTTCCTCCTTCCACTGAAAAATAGACATCTCCTTTTGGCAGTCGAATACCATGTCCACTCATAAAAAATTTAAAATGATTTATAAGACCTTCAATATTTGTATATGTATCTTCCTTGGGAGGTACGGTGTATTTTTTACCTTTAACTAGAATATCAGGGCGTACATCTTTTTCAGAACCTTGCAGATTAGGAGAAAGATTGACTCTTTCTTCGGCTTTTTTTGACCGGGAAGCCTTTATTGCCTCATCGGGTTCAATTCCTTTAGTCATAAGGTCATCTTTTGAAGATGATTCCGGCATTTTCTCTACAGCCTGTTCAATTATCCTCATACTTTGTTCCATTTCTTTCATCCGGACCATGTACCGGTCAAAATTGTCTCCTTTATCTCCCAGAGGAACTTCAAATTCCAATTGATCATAGACCAAGTAAGGATGTGCCTTGCGGATATCATAACTAACTCCAGAAGCACGTAAGCAGGGTCCTGTAAATCCATAATTTACAGCCATTTCAGGATTTACAACCGCTACATCCCGGGTCCGGTCTATCCAGATCTTGTTTTTATTCAATAATCCTGTCACATCTTTTAAAACACGCTTGGTAACTTTTATTGCCTTATCCAGCAATCCCTTATAATCCGGATGAAGGTCCGCTCTTACTCCTCCTATCCGGATGTATGAGGTTGTCATCCTGGCGCCTGTAGTCTGTTCAATGAAATTCCATATCTCTTCACGGGCTTGAATGTAATACAGAAAAACTGTAAAAGCTCCGCATTCCATAGTCATGGCCGCAAGGGCAGTCAAGTGATCAGATATTCGGGAAAACTCACTCATAATAACCCTGATATACTGGGCCCTTTCCGGAGTTTCGATTTCCAACATTTTTTCCACTGTCATTACATAGGCAAGGTTATTGATAAGCGGGGAAACATAATTCAGCCTATCTGTATAAGGCAAAAGATTAAAATATGTCTTATGTTCGCAGGTTTTTTCAAATCCACGATGAAGGTATCCGACCTCTACTTCCGAATTTCTTATTACTTCTCCATCAAGTTCTAGCATTATCCTGATAGTACCATGCATAGCAGGATGAGACGGCCCCATATTTATTAAAAGGCTTTCTTGGTTGGCTTCTTTTTGAATCCGAGTCATTATGTTTTTTTTCTCAATGGTATTTTTGGCTGACGTTTTCTTAAAGGATAATCCTTGCGTAAAGGATACCCCTCAAAACCTTCATACATGAAAAGACGCTGCATATCAGGGTGTCCTTTGAAATTTATCCCGAACATATCAAAAATTTCTCTTTCAAGCCAATTGGCATTTTTCCAGAGGCCGGAAAGAGAATCAATATCAAGTTCATTTTTTCTTACTTCAGATTTAATTCGAATGCGATTATTAGTAGAAATAGAAAAAAGATGATAAACCATTTCAAAACAACCTTTACTGCTTATATAATCCACACATGTAAGGTCAAGCAGCATTGTGAATTCACAGGGTTTGTTTTTTAAAAATTCCATAATATTAAGCAACGCATCTTTCTCTATTCGAACAACAGTATCCCCCAACCTATCTGGGATTTCCGAAACTTTTCCTGGAAAAGTCTTTTTTAGGGCTTCTCTTACTTTTTTATTTTCCATTGCCAGTCTTGTTTTTGATGCTGAATCTTATCCTGTAGTTTTTCTATAGCATTTAAAATCGTCTCAGGCCTAGGCGGACATCCGGGAATATAAACATCCACCGGGATTATTTTGTCTATTCCCTGGACAACTGCATAATTGTCATATATCCCACCGCTCACGGCACAGGCACCACATGCAATCACCCATTTCGGCTCACACATCTGATCATATACAGTTTTGAGCACAGGAGCCTCTTTTTGAGAAATAGTACCTACTACAAACAACATATCTGCCTGCCTGGGAGAAAATGTTGTCATCCCAACCCCAAAACGGTCAAAATCCCAATGAGCACAGGCCGCTGACATATATTCCATACCGCAACAGGCAGTAATAAAAGGGTAATGAAAAAGGGAGTACTTACGCCCCCATCCCAGCATATAATTGA
>CBFDDY010000093.1:0-8135 GCA_965603705.1 uncultured bacterium
CAAGTCCGTGTAGCGATGCCAGGCGGCTTGTAATCTCCTCAGTTAATCCATCTGCAAAATATTCATCTCCTGGAAACCCTAAATTCTCAAAAGGCAGGACTACCAGCATTTTTCTCTCCGCATAAGGAGAGGATGGCGTTCTTTCCCTTAATATGAGAAAAGCTATTCCAGCAAAAATCACAACCGCAAAAAGCACGGCAATTATCTTCCCTCGCTGCCAAAATGTTTCTTTTGTCTCCTTTTCAGTTAGAGACTTTCTTTTTGGGAAGATTCTCTTTATCGTGGAAAAGCTTTCTTCTATCTTGTTAAGCTCTGATAGAAGCTCCTTAACTGTCTGATACCTTTTCTCTTTCTTCTTCTCCATACATTTAAGAATCACACAACTCAGATCTTTGGAAATCTGAGAGTTAATTTCCCTGGGATCCTTAGGTTCTTCATCTTTATGTTTCAATACAATGCTTAAGGGTGTATCTCCTTTAAAAGGGACCATACCGGTCAGCATCTCATAGAGAATTACTCCCAGCGAATAGATGTCAGAACGCCGGTCAACTTCTTGCGCTTCAACCTGCTCCGGTGACATATATTCGGGTGTCCCGACCATCATCCCGGCTCCGGTTATACCCTTTGCTTTAAGGGAGCGCGCTATGCCAAAATCCATAATCCGGGCATTCCCCTCTTTATCTATCATAATATTACTTGGCTTTAAATCACGATGCACAATTTCCAACCTGTGTGCTTCTGAAAGTCCCACGCATACTTGCCTGGCAATTGATACAGCTTGAGCTGGACTCAGTTGTCCCATCATTCCAATCATGTCTTTTAAGCTTTCACCAGGTATATACTCCATAGTGATATAATGGATCCCTTCTTCCTCGCCAAGATGATACATGCGCCCTACGTTCCTATGGGATACCTTGCAGGCAAATTTCAGCTCGCTGCTGAATCGCTTAATGGTTTTTTTATCAGCAGCAATCTCAGGTCTAATAAGTTTTAAGGCCAATTCTTCATTGATCTTCTTATCGACAACTTTATAGATCCTGCCCATGCCGCCTTTTCCCAATTCTTCAATGATCTGATATCTTCCGGCAAATGTGCTTCCGCTGGCAAACTCTAACGTGTGGGTTCCGAAAGTCTTTGTTTTAGGAGCAGAGTCTTCTCCTGACGCAGAAAGAGGCCTTCCACATTTGTTACAAAAACGATTATACTCGGGATTTTCAAAGTTACAGTTTGAGCATTTCATACAATTAGTTCCTTTACCGCCGCCCCTATTTTTTCAAATAATCAAGCATTTGCCTGGCTGTGGCAGCTTTTTCATGCTCAGGAGATAATTCCAGGAATTTTTCCAGATTTTTAACAGCCTCATCAATATTATTTTGCCCAATATAAATTGTGCCAATCTCGTAATATGCTTCTGCAAAATCTTGCTTAAGGTCTGTCACCCTCAGAAAAGCTTCCATCGCTTCTTCCCTTTCACCCAGGGCGATTAATACAAGTCCAAAATTATAATAAGTATCATGATCATCCTGATTAAGTTCAACTGCTTTTTTATAATATTTTTTTGCCTCTTCAAATTTTTTGGCCCTGCCAAGCACCTCACCCAGTTCTTTATTGCTGCTGTAGCTTTCCGGATTTAACTCTACCGCCTTTGTGAAGGCAGCCATAGCTTCCTCGTTTTCCTTCATTTTTTTATAAGCAAGTCCCAGGTTAAAGTAATAACCCCAATTTAATGAGTTAAGTTTTATTGCTTCTTGATAAGATTGGACGGCTGCCTCATACTTTTGTTGTTCGTAGAGCTTATACCCTCTGAGGAATAGCCTGTCAGCATCAGAAAGGGCCTTTTCTATAGCCTTCTCGGCATTCAACATTTTGACATCTAATTTTGTCGCTTCTGCGATGGCTACTTTTACTTCATAATATGAAGGGATAAAACCTTCTTTCTGGAAAGTAACTTGATAATATCCCGGCAAGATTCCGATTTGAGCGAATTTACCATGTTTATCTGTTGAAATATTAAATCTTCTTGCTGCTGTTTTTGTAGAGATAATAACAATTGTTACTTTTTCCAGAGGATTTTTCTCGCTGTCTGTGACAATTCCTTCGATTTTTCCATGGAACTGAGCAAATGAGCTTAAACTGAAAGCTACTATCATACCTGCTAAAATTAAGCCCTTTTTTATCATAATTCCCTCCTGATTTTGTTTTTTGTCTTTTTTTCCAACTCCTTGATTTTTGGCTGATCCGGATTAAGTTTCAAAGATTGCTGGAGAAGCGGAAAAGCTTTTTGGGGTTGGTCCAGGTTTAGATAACATTCAGCTGCGAGGTTTAATATGCTTAATTCTGTTGCCTCTTCCAACAGTTTTTCAAGATAGATTAGTGATTGAGACCAATTCTCTAGAGCTGAATAATTTGCAGCAATGACTTTTGCGGCTTCTCTGTTCCGGGTTACATTATACAGGGTAGTGGCAATTCTGAGAGATTCAGCGTATTGTTGGAGGGCAAAAAGTGTTTGTGCAAGTAAAAGTCTGGCCTCCGGTTTATCCTTTATATTTTGTGCTTTCTCAAGAGTGTCTCTGGATTGTTCATATTTTTCTGTCATGAAATACTGATAGGCTAATGAATAAAGTTCTTCAGGATTGGGAAATCCTTTATGAATCTGGGCATAAGCCCAGGGGAGGACAGAATATGCTTGGGCAAGCAGAATAAAATGTTCTTTTCCTTTGAGGATTTCTCTCCCATCAGCATCAAGAATGGCTACTTCTACCCTGTAATATCCCGGACTGAAAGATGGAAGAGAGATAGGATTGATATCGATTCCTTGCCTGTCCGGACTCATGACTTCGCTCAAAGGCTTTTTGATGCTATGGACAGTAGAATCGGTATTAAGGGCAATGACCTCGATCAATAATGATTTCCCCTGTTGTTGTTTTAGATTATGTAACTGAAAGTAAATGCCAATATCTTTTTTTGGCAGGAAATTGTTCTGAGCATTTATCAAATACTGGTTTCCATTAAATGCGAATGCTTTTAGTTTTGTTCTCTGATTTTCTCCTAGTTCCAGGCGTTTCTGATAAAGAAGAAAGCTGCTAAAAAAAGGACCGCTTTTTTCAGCAGGGATTAGGACATTTGCCTGGAAAGATGTAAATTCTTTTCCTGTCTTATTTTTAAGTAAGAAAAAAAGCTTAAATCTTCCCGGGATAATCGGCAGTATATCCTGAAAAGCAAAGATCTGGCGTTCATGTTTCCTGTATTCTTCCGGGGTAATATTTATAGGAATTTCTTCTTCCTTTTCCTGGACAAGCTTTCCCGTGCTATCTTCGATCCTTATGATGATCTGGAAATTAGCATAATTTTTCCCTTGATAGGAAGAAAAATTTAACTTGCCTGGTTCTAATGTCCAGTGAATAAAATATTGTCCGGCATTTTTAAAAATCGCAGTTCTGGCATGATTGTCTACGAAATCATGGGTATAATCTACCTCTATATAATCCTTGTAGTCGAGAAAATGACGCGCATAAGCATCAGGGAATTTTTTTTCCGCAAGAGAATATATACCGGATAAAACTGATCCTGAGGAAAGAGAAGTAATCCCAAGAGTTGCCTCTCCCGGGATATAAGACAATGAAGCCCCGGCCAGTTCCCCGGATATTTTCTTTATAGCCTGATATGCTTGATTACGGTTGAGCCCCCGGCTTGCTGTGGGAGCTGCGAGCTTCTCAGGACCTTCTACATCCGGTGAATAGAGGCGGTACTTGCCTAATCCCTGAGGTTGGTAAAAAACCAGATAGAAAAATGGAGGAAGGCCGTATTTTACCTCTCCTTTATAATGCCAGAGTTCAAGAGGCCAGAGGTCAGATTGAGTTGCATATATTTGTCTTTCTAAGGGGGGGCCTAAGAGAAGATAAAAATAGCCCCTTTCTGTCCGGCTTCCTTTTTTAAAACTTTCATGTCCAAAATTGAGATCGGAAAAGCGGACACGCTTCATGTATTCTTGATAAAATTCGTTTTCACGGGTATCCGGCATGGGGTCGCGCCTGTTCCAGAAAAGGCTGATGAATTTATCTTTTTCTTGGCCTGTGTTAAGTTTTAAGAAAACATCTTTTTCGGTTTTTGTGATGATTGGAGAAACGAGTTCAAGCCAATCTTTGTGCTTTGGCGAAAGCTTTTCTCCTGCTAATAGGAGTAAAGAAGCAGAGATCAGCATTAATAGAATGAGATTTGTCTTTTTCATTTTTTAAATTTTTACTTAATCTACTTAATTTTATTAGTTCCTCTATATTAAAATAGCAAATGTGCAGATAAGTTGCAATTGCTTCCATTTATTATGAGTTCCTGAAATTTGCCCCTTTTTATCCAATTTATTGGATAATCCAAAAAATTGAATAAAAAAATAAAAATGAAAATAACTATCTTGTTGATAAAAAAGGAATTGTGAAAAAAATATTTTGGCATGTATTTCGCAGCTTATTTTAAATAAAGGTGTAATTTTTTGTCAAAATTTTATATTATTAATATAATAAAGATAGTAAGGAGGTGAAAATCGGGGAAAACATAAAAATCTAAAGGGAAATGGAATTTAATTTAAAAAAAAATAGGAGGTAAAATGAGATTAAAAACTTTTATTAGTGTATTTGCCCTCTTTCTCCTGCTTGCACCTCTTGCTCTTTCTCAGTCAAAGGATACAGGTGCTGTGGTTGGAACTGTAATGGATGACCAAGGCGAACCTCTTCCTGGTGTTACCGTAACTTTAACAAGCCCCAATCTTATCGGCATACGAAGCAAAACTACCGATGGTAGAGGGAATTATCGATTTCCCGCTCTTCCGCCAGGCCTCTATGCTCTAAAAGCGGAACTGCCGGGATTTGGAACAGTCATCCAGGAGAATGTCCGGGTAACAACAACTGTGAGATTAACAGTAGATATGACAATAAAGCCAAGCGCTTTGGAAGAACAAGTGACAGTCATTGCTGAATCTCCCACAATAGATGTAAAATCCACAGAAACCGCTTCAGTAACACTTACTGAAGACCTGTTAAAAAATGTGCCTTTCAGTAATTTTGCCATGGACATTATCAATCTTGCCCCTGGAATAACAAATGATGTAGCTTATGGAGCTTCATCATCAACCGGAGTTGCTTATCAGATTGACGGCGTAGATGTTTCTGACCCTGAGGCCGGTTCTGCCTGGGTTTTCAATGATCCTAACATTATTGAGGAAGTTAAGGTTATGGCCCTTGGTTTGCCGCCAGAGTATGGTAATTTTACAGGCGTTGTTTTTAACCAGGTCACAAAGTCAGGCGGAAATGAATTTTCAGGTTTCTTTCACACCATATTTCAAGGAAAAGCAGCAGACGGGAAGTTCTGGCAGGCTAACAATAACAGCGCTTATCTTGGCGATTTTCCGGATCTGACCCCCCCCGCCCAGGCAATAACCGATTTTGCTGCAAACATTGGCGGCCCCATTTTAAGAGACAAAGTATGGTTTTTTCTTGGTGGCCAGTACTACAATAGCAAAAATTACCATACCGGATTTAGTGAAGCAAGAGAATATAAACAGCCAAGAGGTTTTTTGAAAATAACCGCTCAATTGACCCCTTCAACCAACATTAACTCTTTTTTAGAAATAGATATTTATAATGGTGTCAACCGGGGGGCGGGGGCAACAACAGATGAGGTGGCGTGCGTTGATCAAAAGTCACCGGATGTCGTGGGAAACTTTGCCTTGACTCACATTCTCAATGAAAAGACTTTTTTTGATTTAAAGACGTCGTTCTTCCACGGATATTATTATCTTGATCCCGAAGTCGGCCCGGATATAAATGCTCATTATGATATAAATGATGACATGCTCTATGACAGCGCTGGTTATTATTTTTATGCGGACCGTGACAGAATTCAGGCAAATACCAGCCTGACCCATTATGCAGAAGATTTTCTTGGTAGTGATCATGACTTCAAATTCGGGGCGGAATTTGAGTACGGTACAGTCCGGAATAGATTTGCTTATACAGGCGCGAACAATATGTATTATGTAGATTATACAGGCTATGGGTACACAGGAAATTATCTTGCTTATCAGTATGTAGGTTATGACATGAATACGCGGTATAAACGGCTCGAAGTATTTGCCCAGGATTCCTGGGCCGTCTCTGACCGCCTTAACATCAGTCTTGGGGCGCGGATAACAAAAGGATGGGGTACAATTAAAGATGTTTCAGGCGTTGTTTACTCTCCTTTCCGGGCGGCCCCACGACTCGGTTTTACTTTTGATATTTTCGGAGATAAAACGACAATCTTTAAGGCTCATTACGGACAGTACACGGAAGCTATACTGTCGAGTACTCATGACCGTTTAAACCCGGCTTCTGCCTTTACTGACTACGTAAGTTATTACTGGGATCTATGGGATAACGACTGGGTTGAATACGAAAGGATTGTGCACGACGAAAATCTCTACAAAATGGACGATAATATCAAGCATCCTTATATGGATCAGATCACCTTTGGTATTGAACGAGAACTTTTCAAAGATGCATCTTTTTCTGCGACTTTCATCTACCGTAACTGGAAAAACATTATGGGACGAATTGATAACCTTGCTCAATATTCACCTATTGACGTTTTTGTCGAGGAACTCAATAAGAGTTTCACGATCTACGAACAGGACAATCCAGGTGAACACGCCTATGTACTGAAAAACATTGAAAAAGGAGACCCCTGGATAAATACTGATCCGTACCGTAAGTACATGGGGCTAGAGTTGATGTTCAACAAGAGATTTTCCAAAAACTGGCAGCTTCTTGCCTCTTATGTCTATTCTCAGGCAACGGGAAGCATGAATAACGGATTCGGAGATGACATTGGCTGGGGCGGCTCGACTGACAGCCCTAACTTCTGGATAAATGCGGATGGCAATTCCACCTTCGACCCCACTCACATGCTGAAAATACAGGCATCCTATGTCTTTCCGCTGGGAATTCAGCTCAATGCCCATTTCCATGCAATCACAGGAAATACTTGGACTCAGAGGTACAGGTCAGCAAGGCTTAACCAGGGGAGAGTTACCTTCCTTACAGAAAAGCGCGGTTCAAATCATTATGATATGCAAAAGATTCTTGACTTGAGGCTGGAGAAAACCTTCACATTTGCTGAGAAATACCGCGTAGGCCTGATGCTTGATGTTTTCAATGTTTTAAATGTAGATACAATCACTTCCTGGGGAACGCGGATTGGCTACGATTGGACACCTGGAGATTATCCTTCCGCAGATGGTCATAAGCTTTTAGGAATAGCAAGACCCAGACAGGCACGCATCGGAATTCGCTTCTCGTTCTAATCCTCATTAGTTTAGTTTCCAAAAGGGTGGCGGAATTTTCCGTCACCCTTTTTTTGTTTTCTTTTAGAATGATGCTTTTTTATGATAAAATAATCCCGATAACATGAAAATAAAGCGGCTCCTTATTTTAAGCGTTACAGCGTTGATAGTTTTATCTGCAGCCCTTTATTTGCTAAAATTTCGGAAAGAAGGATTTACGGGATTAAAGGGGGAAAAAGACCTTAATTTCATCCTTATTACGGTTGATACCCTGCGGGCCGATAAAATCGGATGTTACGGGTTTCCTGATATAGAAACTCCGGTTATGGACATGTTTGCTTTAAAGGGAGTAAAATTTGAGAGATGCATAGCTCAGACACCGCTCACTCTTCCTTCTCATACAACTATTATGACCGGGACTTACCCGGTTTTTCACGGGGTAAGAGACAACGGGGGTTTTCTGGTTCCTCAGGAGCTTTTAACTCTGGCTGAACTCTTTAAGCAAAAAAATTATCAAACCGGGGCTTTTGTGGCTGCCTATGTGCTGGATTCAAAATGGGGATTAAATCAAGGCTTTGATACTTATTTTGACCGGTTTGACTTGAGTAAATATAAAACAATTTCTCTCGGCAATGTACAGCGCCGGGCTGATGAAGTTATAGATGAGGCACTTGGCTGGCTCAAAGGCTGCCGGGAAGATAAATTTTTCGCCTGGGTTCATCTATACGATCCCCATACTCCATATGAACCCCCTTCTCCGTATAAGGAGCAATACCCCCTTAATCCATATTTAGGAGAAATCGCCTATACAGATTCACAGCTT
>CBFDDY010000094.1:0-8121 GCA_965603705.1 uncultured bacterium
CCGGAGAGGCATCCAGGCTTTCCAGATTATGACAGACATTTCCTGCTCCTCCCAGGCAAGAAGTGTCTTTTTTGACATCTACTACCGGAACAGGTGCTTCAGGTGAAATGCGGTCTACCTGGCCCCAAAGGTATTTATCCAGCATCACGTCGCCCAAAATAAGTACTTTCAGCGTTTTGAATTTAGTGAGAATTTTATTTGCCCGGGTACGGCTGATTTCATTCATGGTTTTTCTCCCTTAAAAAAATCGGGTTTGAAATGATCCAGGGACAATTCCGGCGCAAGGGAGTCCTTTCTTTCAGAAAAACTTCAATTCTGTAGACTCCGGGCTGGGTAGCTTCATAGATAGTCGGATTTCCTGGGGGA
Source organism: uncultured bacterium (assembly GCA_965603705.1). Lineage (GTDB taxonomy): Bacteria > Acidobacteriota > Aminicenantia > Aminicenantales > Aminicenantaceae > JAUVXM01. The sequence continues at coordinate 367 of CBFDDY010000094.1, forward strand.
AGGGGATGTGATTCTCCATTATGAATAAGGGATGCTTTTTGCTTCAATCCTGAAGGAAGTTGGATATAAAGAGTAACCGGAGCGCCGAATTTAATAGATGTCCCCATGGGGATATTTGTATTGCCGCTTTTTCCCCAAAATCTAAATCCGGTGGCATAAGCGGCTGCATCTGCAGCATTGAAAAATCGGCCTTTTTTCAGGGCGGAATATACTTGATTTTCGGCAACCTTAAAATCTGACGCGAGCGGTTTATTGAGAAGCACATGTATACGTAGAAAGGAAAACAAAGGTTTATACAGGAGATGGGCATCTGTGCTGAAATATCCATAAGTTTTGTATGCGCGATTTAGCAGGTCCCATTTTCTGAGGTTTATCTCAGGCCGGGCAAGCATCTTTAACAGAGAGAGTTCTGGTTTAATAAAGAGAGCAGGGAGGAAAGGAAGTGCAGGGAAAAGATTCTTCTTTAACATTGAGTCGGCATTGATAATTTCTATACCGGAGTAACCGGCATATTTTCCCCAGGACCAGCTGATCTTTGAGTAAGGATGGGCGATGATTGTAAAACCATCCAGAGCATTTACTTGATGAGATGCTTTTTCAGCAAGTTCAGAGAATCTTTGGGATGGAGTTTTAAAACCGAGTCCTACTAAGTGGCCTCGGTTTACAGACATCTCGGTGCCAGAGAGCATCAGCAGCCCCTCTTTCCAGCCTTTGGCTTTCAGGGAGTCAAAGTTTGGCTCTCCATGGTCGGTGAGGATGATAAAATCAAGGCCGGATCGAGCTGCGATATGAGCGATTTCATTCGGGTCTTTTTTCCCATCTGAAAGGGTAGAGTGGATATGATAGACGCCTACGATCTCATTAGATGAACTGACTTTTGAGTCAGGCTTATAAGATTTAAAGCGGATTAGTTGAAAGCTGAACCAGAGGATATAAACAATAATCAAACCCAGAAAAAAAAAGAAAATCTTTCTTTTTTTATTGCTTATACGCATTATCCGGATACACTCTGTTTTTTTTGAATCCGCTCACAGACAAAGGGCAGGGTTATTAGATAGAGGAAGAGCATTGTAATCTCTGAGTCTCCAAAATTGTATTCAAATAGACCTGCAACCGCTAATGCCAGCAGAGATGCCAGGGCAGTTACTGTGAAAGGCAGCAGGGCAGGGTCCTTATTTTTTAAGAGTTTGAACAGGGAAATAAAAGCCCAGGCCATAAATGTCAACCAGGCAAACAGAGTAGGTATTCCTCTTTCGGCAGCTATCTGAATAAGATTATTGTGCAGGTGGACATTGCTGAGAGCCTCATGGGAAAGTTTATATTTGGGCCGTTTAAATATGACATGTACTGTGTTGGGGCCTGTCCCGAAGATAGGATAATCCTGGATGATTTGAAGGCCGGCATTTAAGTATTCGATCCTTTGAGCGTTTGAAAAGCTTTTTAGATTAAAAATGCTTAGAGCCCGCTGTTTTATATGCTGAGGGCTTATTAGGAAGAAAAGAGCTGCTGCAACCGGGATTAGGGCTAAAAGTTTAGGCTTATAGATCGATAAAATCACAACTGCAATAACTATGACCCCGATCCAGGCATTGCGGGTCATAGTTATTACCAGAGCCATAGAGGCAAGGCCGAAAGCTGTTCCCCAGAGGTATTTTATTTTATCTTTAGAAAAGAAAAACATGCTTAAAGCTATGGCACTGAATAGCATCAGAAGTCCGGCCTGTGTCATATAATGCCCCATAAATCCGGCGATCCTTTCTCCCGGGGTTGCTTTGATAAGGAAATATATAAGCGAAAAAATAATACTTATGGAAGCTGAAGTAAGCAGAGCCAGGTTTGCCCATTTTATCTGGTTCAGTTTACGGAATCCGGAGTACACAAGGGGTACGATTAGAAAAAGCAGGAGTTCCCGGCTGTCCTTAAAACTGACGGCAGGGTTATCTGACTTTATTGAGGCGATGACCGAGAGCAGGGAATAAACGAGCAGAGGCCAAAAAAAGCTGGGAAACTGAGGTAATTGTTTGTTTTTTATGAGTAACGCTAGCCAGCATATAAGGGCTACAAATAGGATGATCTGGCTGATTGAAATAGAAGGGAACGAGAATAGGAGATAGAGGGCGATGCAGAGGGGCAAAACATTGGCAAGGGAGAAAACTTTATTTCCTGTCATTTGAAGGAAAAATAATATACCAGAATATGAAAAACTTCAACTGCTGCCTAAATGCAATGAGCAATTGTTTCTCTGCATGCCTCATATACTTCTTCCGGGGTGATGGTCTGGAGGCAGCGGTAGTCATTATAGATGCATTTAACTTGTTTGCAGGGGCGGCAGTCAAAATCTTTTTCTATTAGGGTTGCTTTTGCTTTCCAGGGTGAGAAATTGGCTGGAAGAGTAGGCCCGAAATAAGCTACTATGGGAGTTGAGGTGGAGGAGGCAATATGCATAGGCCCGCTGTCAGGGCCTACGAAAAGGGATGCCCTTGAAATAAGCTCCTTTAATTCTCTTAGATTTAGTCTGTTTACAAGTGAGAATACGGATTTGCCTCCCAATTTTTGCATGAGTTTTTGTTCATATTCAAGGTCTTCTTTAGCACCGGTAAGGATAACTGCTGTATGTGGATCGGTCGTAAGCAGCTGGATAAGTTTATGAAGGTTCATTAATCCCCAGTCGCGGAAGTGGTTTCCGGCTCCGATGTGGAGAGTTAAAAAAGAGGCTTTAGCAAGCTTATTTTTTATTAGAAACTTGTTTATTTTTTGTTTTTCATCTGGGAGGGCTGGGGGTAGTTTTATGGGAGGAATGGTTAGATAGGAAACCCCCAATGCTTTCACCATATTTGTGTGGTTTTCCACTGAATGAATAAATCCTTGTTCAGGTTTTCGGGGCAGCTTGATGTCATAGAAAAAATGTTTGTACTTGATTTTGTAGCCGATCTTTAAATCAGCTCCTGATAACAGAGTAAAAAGGAAAGCTCTAGGGCCTCCGTGAAAGTCGATCACTACATCATATTTTTGTTTGCGGATGTGTCGGATATGACGGATTATTTCTTTTCTCCCAGGATGCCGGGGTATGACGATTGTTTCATCTACATCCTGATGGCCTTCGATGAGTTCACGAAAAGGTTCTTCGATTATATAAGATATGTGAGCATCAGGAAAATTCTCCCGCAGGATTGATAAAGCCGGGGTGGTCATAACCACATCCCCCATGCGTCTTAACCTGATGAGAAGAATATTTTTTAGAGCACTGGGTTCAATCTTTGGTAGATCTTTCCGGTTCAATCGTCGCCTCATCTACGAGCATAATAGGAATTTCGTCTTTAATTTGATAAACACGGTGGCATTTTACACATTTGATGCCTTTTTCATCAGAGGTAAGCGTAACCTCAGCCTTACATACAGGGCAGGCCAGGATTTCCAGCAATTCTTTATTTACAGGCATTATATTAGAACTCCTTGACAAGTTAACTCATAGTATGTAGCAATTTTAATTTAAATTCAAGCTGGAAAACAATGCAGGAGTTCCCCCAGCGGGGCAACGGAGGAAAATGGGGACATGTTGTTTTTTTGTGCAGCCAAAAAAGCAACATGTCCCCATTTTCCGATAAAATTGGAGGATGGCCTGTGAAAGATAAACTTGCAATTTGCCTGCTTTTCTGCTTAGGATATTAAAAATATGATTACTATTGAAAGGGATATTAACGTTGAAAAAAAAGTATGGAGTTGAGCTTTCTATTTCTTCTTTCCGGGGGCGGATAGATGCTGATTATCAAAGCCCCGGATTTATCCGTACGATCTCAGATTGTCATAAATTATTAAATAAATCCTCTACTGAGATTTTACATGAGGGCAGGAATCGGATCGGGGTGGTCAGGATTTCAGGGGGGGATAGAGAGGCTGAAGAGATTGTTGTCAAGGAGTTTCGGACAAGAGGAATAAACAAGATCAAGAGTATTGTCCTGCCTTCTAAAGCATATAAGGCTTGGCGGGGTAGCAATCAGCTTAAAAAATGCGGTATTCAAACTCCTGTTCCTGTAGCTTTTCTTGAAAAAAAACACGGACTTTTTCTTGAGCAGAGCTTTTTTTTATCCGGGATGGTTAGAAGTATTGAGGAAATCCGGCATTTGTTTCCCTCGCTTTCGGGGGATGAACTCAGCTTGCTTTTAAAAGAATTGGCCCGGTTTTTGTTATATTCTCACCAGCAGGGAGTTCTTCATCGCGACTTATCGGATGGAAATATTTTAGTCAACAAGGATGAGCAAGGGAAGTATGTTTTTTATATCATCGATACTAACCGGATCCGCAAAAAAAAGCGTATTAATGCTCTGGGTAGGGTGAAAAACCTGATACGCCTGGGGGTACCGCCTGCTTCTCAACGTGAATTTTTAAGGGAGTATTTAGGAAAAGAAAGCCTTAATAATTTATTTTGGTTTTGGTATAAGTTGAACAAAAACACTTATTCCGGATTTATTGGGTTGAAAAAAAAACTGCGGCTTAAGAAGATCGCTGAAAAGTTGAAAATCCAGTGATCCGGATAGATAATGAGAATGAAAAAATGAAGGAAACATTTCGTTGGAATCCTTATGCGGACCAGCCTCATAATATCGGCTCCAGAAAAGAGCGTTTTCAGCATCATTTTAAATATGCAGGCAGTTATATCAGTTTAATAACCTCCAATCTACGAAAAATTATCCCTATTCTCTATAGATACAGGAAATATAAAAAGAAAATGTATAGAGAGCCTGTAAAATTGAAGAGGCCTTTTGCCGTCTCTGTTTCTTCGGCCGGGAAAAAGAATATGGAAGTGCTGAAGTGCCTGCAGGAGCTGGGCATCTCCCAGAGCCTGGTTCGGATTCCTTCCTGGGAAAAAGACAAGCTGGATGAGTATAAAAAATTTATTGAGCTTCTCTCTGATAATGGGATTGAAGTGACGATAGCTTTACTTCAGAACCGGGATGATGTCCTCTCTCTTTCCGGTTGGCGGGAATTTTTAGAGGAGGTTTTCCGCCGGTTTTCAGACCGCTGCTCCTATTTTGAAGTCGGGCATGCTTGGAACCGGACAAAGTGGGGAGTATGGGAGTATAAAGAATATTTGGAACTGGCCCACGCTGCTTTCTCAGCAGCTGAAGCATATAAGGTAAAGCTTATTGGGCCGGCAGTGATCGATTTCGAGTTTCATCTTTATCCGCCGCTTTTAAAAATACTGCCGTTTGCTGTTTTAAGCTCGCTTCTTTATGTTGACCGGGTAGGCCCCCCTGAAAATACCCAGTGTGGCTGGGATACCTCTAAAAAAATCGCTCTTCTTAAGGCTGTTGTGGATAAATGCAAGCAAGAGGAGAAAAAATTATGGATAACCGAGATGAACTGGCCTTTGCAGGGTACGGGAAAGTATTCTCCGGCTTCCGGGGAACCGAATGTTTCTGAGGATGAACAGGCCGATTATCTGGTGCGCTACTATGTTTTAGCTTTGGCAAGCGGTTTTGTCGAACGGGTATACTGGTGGCAGCTTGTTGCTCCAGGTTATGGGCTGATTGACAGCCGGGAGGGTGAGTGGCGTAAACGGCCTTCCTTTTACGCTATGAAAGCAATGGTTTTATTTTTGGAAGAGAGTATTTTCCAGGGTTGTTTTGCTGAAACGGCTGCAAAAATATTTATTTTTGTCAAAGAAAAAGATGTATTTGCAGTCGGATGGACAACCGGAGAAGCCCTGGAATATTCTTTCCCGGGCCGCTTACTCAAGGTCCTGGACAGGTCAGGAAAAGAGCTCCCAGTTTCAAGTAATAAAGTGCAGCTTGAATCCAGCCCGAAATATATATTCCTAAGCGGGGACGCCCTATGAATAAAGTTAGCGAGCCTTTCCAAAAACATGAAGTCGAAGAATATGAGAGGAAGAGATACAGGGGGCTGGACCAGCAGATCGTTGATGCAAGAGAGCAGCGTATTCTGAAAAAATTTCTGGAACAGATTACAAAGAAGAAGGGCTTAGCTCTAGACCTTCCTTGCGGGTATGGACGATTTTCTAATATCCTCGGGGGGCAAGGCTTTAAACCTGTAAACTGTGATATTTCTTTTCACATGGTCAAACGAGCCTGTGAGAAAAGCGGCGGGATCGCTTCATCAGCGAGAGCAGGTGCGGTAGCTAATGCAAAGCAGGGATTCCCTTTTAAAGATGGTGTGTTTCAGGTTGTATTTTCCCTGCGCTTTTTCCATCACCTCCATGAAAAAGATGCCCGGACATTTATTCTAAATGAGTTTTCACGGGTGTCAAAAGGCTGGGTAGTTCTGTCTTTTTACCAAGTAAATCTGCTGCATAAGATCCAGCGGCAGTTAAGAAGGAAAGTCAAAAAGAGCAGTACTCGCATAAAAATGCTTTTAGCGGAAGAATTTGCAGAAGAAATCGAACAGGCAGGGCTAAAGCCGGTTCGGATTATTTCGCTTTTTAAAGGCTTGCATTCCCAGCACATTGCCCTTCTTAAAAAAAAGAGTTCTCTGCAGGGATAAAGTTAGAACTTGAGTTTGATCCCAACCATAAGGGATACTCCGGAAAAATCTATTTCAGCATTTTTAGGGTTGCTCACGCCTGCTTCAGATGGTCTCTTATCTCTTATAAAAAGGAGGGGGTAAGAGATTTCCTCAGAGGTATGTCCATCGTATATGTAAAGTGAGCCCTCTTCAGTATATTCCAACCCTTCTGAATCTTGATATGTATGGGTTCCTTCGAAATTATTGAGTTTAGCAATGCGACCGTTTGTTTCTATAAATAGGCTGATATTTGAGTTGATGGAAATAGTGTAGCCGAGGCCGGCCATTATCCCGAGCCCCCGAGAACTGGCGTCTCCTTGCCATTCTTTCCAGGCCTCGCCTTCTTCAGAGCGATAGAGGTAAGAACATTTTGCCATTAAGTATTCAACTCCGCTTTTAACATAGAGTTGGGGAAGAACAGAGCAGGAGAGAAATGCTCGTAATGGTAAGGCTTGTATCTCAGGCCGGACTGTAAGGGAAGTTTCTGGAGAAATCCCGGATAATTCGAATGAGCTATTTTTACTCCCGAAGAGATAATCGGCTCCAATTCCAAATGACAGGGCTTCGTTAATAGCGAAACTGATCTCTCCTCCAAAGATATAACTAAGCTGAACCGGTTTGAAATTTTGCTGGGTTTCTAATTGGAGATCATCCAGATTATAGTCGACCCATCCTTCAGCTCCCTTATTTATATCTCCTCCTCCAACATAATTTCCGCCTCCGGAAAAAGAGATGCTAAGGGGAGGTCCCTTTGCTATCGCAGAAGGCACAGTTTTTTGCTCAAGTATTATGGGTTTTGGGGCCCTGGCCTCTTTTATCTCCACGGATTCTTCGGCCTTCCCTTCAGGTTTTTCCTCTTCTTGCTCTGCCTCAGGTGGTTTGATTTCAGATACCAGGCTTTCATGTACATATCCGTTGATAGTATCACCACTGTCCTGTATGTATTCAATGTGGTACCATTCTTCTTCTTTGCCTAAAGATGTAAAAACAGCACCCTGAAGAGCCTGGAAAATGATCGTACTTCCTATATCTGCTTTATCACGGATATTAGCCAGTTCAGAAACGACTTTCAATTTGATTTGATTTTCTTGGGCATTTAAGCTTGCAAACAAGAAAACTGTTACAATGAGAAAAACCAGACTGTGTTTCCCTTTTTTTATTATTGTCATATTTTATAAATAATTTAACCTGACCTATTCATAAAAAAATGGCGATGTTTCTATTATTAATTTATTT
>CBFDDY010000095.1:0-8093 GCA_965603705.1 uncultured bacterium
GCATCTGCAGCAACCTCGACTCGTGAATAATCCAGGCTAGCAAAATTGTTTTAACGTGATCTCTTGTCTTTTAGATAAAATTCTTTAGATGTGAAAAATTCTTTTGTTGCTTTTACTACTTGGGAGGATAGGCCTAGTACTCCTATCAGATTTGGGATTACAACAAAAAACAGTAGCAAATCAAGAAAGAGCCATAGCATCTTAAGCCCGCCTATTGCCCCGATAAAACAAGCCGCTATATAAACAAAACGCATCACTACGGAAAACTTATCCCCAAACAGAAATGCCGCCTGTTTTTCCCCATAAAATGCAATCACATAGATTGTAGAGATAACAAAAAGCAGAATAGAAAAACTGACAATAACTCCCCCGATTGCTCCATAAAAATCGGAAAAAGCGCGAGCCGGCATAGCTGCAGCTTCAATCTCGGTATTCTTCCATATGCCGGTAGTCAAAAGCACCAGGGCTGTAATACTGCCGATCACAACTGTATCAAAAAAAACGCTGACAACTCCCCAGAAACCCTGGCGGGCAGGGTGATCTGTGATCGCAGCAGCATGAGCAATAGGCGCACTTCCCATACCAGCTTCATTGGAATACAATCCGCGGGCCATGCCCCAGCGTAAAGCCAGCAAGATCGAGCTCCCTGCTGCGCCCCCAGCGACTGCTTTCCCGGAAAAAGCATCTTTTACAACCAGGATAACAACTCCCGGTACTGCGCCAATATGCGCTATTATGATAATAATACAGCCCAATAAATAGAGCCCTGACATAAAAGGGACAAATTTTTCCGAGACCTTACCTACCCTTTTTACTCCCCCAAAGATAATAATTCCCAGGAAAAAAGCGATGGCAGATCCGGAAATAATGGGATCAATTCCAATAGAACTAGCGGAACCGGCTGCGGAATTAGCCTGGACCATGATACTTGAAAATATCTCGACCATGAAGAAAAAGGAAAAGCATACAGCCAGAAAAGGAGATTTAAGCCCCTTGCGAAGATAATACATGGGTCCGCCAACATACTCTCCTCTATCATTCTTTTCCCGGTAGAGCAGGCTTAAGACTACTTCAGAATATTTGGTCGCCATCCCAACAAAGGCTGTGGCCAGCATCCAGAATACAGCCCCCGGGCCTCCAAAAAATATGGCGACCGATACCCCGATTATATTAGACGCTCCTACTGTAGATCCCAGCTCGGCTGTTACCGCCTGAAAAGGAGTGATGGTCCCTACACTTTTCTGTTTTTTTTTCCGCTTTTTAAAAATAGACCCGAAAGTCTGAGACCATATATAACCGAATTTACGGATCTGAAGAAACCTGAGCCTTATTGTTAAATAGAATCCTCCCCCTATAAGGATAATCAGCAGGGGCGGCCCCCACAGCACCCCGGTTATAGCATTTATCATGTTTTCTAAAAATTCCAACTCGTCGTCTCCTTACTTCGACTTATCAGGAAGGACCGGTTTTTTCCGGAAGACTCTGCGGATAATATAATCATCATGATCTTTGCATTCATGAGTTATCTTATTAATACCGTCATTTAGATAACGAAGCAAAGCTGTACTATGAGCAAGTCCAGCTTTACATACCATTTTCAGCCAGTCCCCGCGGGCGGTCTCATCCGCTGCCTCAGTTACGATAGAATAGTAGGTCACATTAGGGCCTGTTATCCCGGTATCTGATTTTTTGATCTTCCTTCCTTTCATCCTTGCTTCAAACTGAATGCCTTTGTAGAAATATTCCCGGTATGTTTCCTTATCCTGTTTTCCATATTTGATATAGCGCTCATAAATCCTGCGGTTCATGGCCTCCACCTCAGGTTGAGAGGTCACTGCATTAACCACAGCATCGGTTATCGCCTTTTGCGCTTTCATCAGGTCAGAGTGTTTTTCATCTTCTATCCAGCTGAATCCCGGGATATACCAGCCTCGCGGCAGCCAGTAGTTCCGTGCTCCGCCCTTCCGGCTGTTTACCCAAGCGCTGTATCCGGCAAAATACTGCACCCATTCGTGCGACGGGACTCCATGCATATCAATAACTATATCCGGCAGCCAGGCCTCCTGTAGCCTGTACACCTGCCCAGCCTCAGGATAGAGGTTGTCCTGATTCCCTCCTCTTGACCTGACATCTGTTCCCAATGCCCCATAACGGCCGGCATGAAGCATGAAATCAGGGTTGACTTTCTGCATCTCATAGGCCAGCTGGGCCCCGTCAGGATTTACAACTGGATAAATAACTAGATTTACTTTTTTTAGATAATCACGATAAGCAGGCTCAGTAGCACACAACTCAGCCAACCGGAGTAGATGGCTTGTGCTTGACACTTCATTCCCATGTACCCGCCCATACAACAACAAAGTAGGTTTCAGGGCATTGTGCCTTGCCTGAGAGATAAACTTCGCCTCTACCGGCAAATAAAGGTCAGCCGCATAGACATCATTACCTAAAAATGAAGTCGCCATATAATAGGAATTCACTTCCGCAAAAGTGTTCAATCTGGCAAGATTTGCCGCAGCCTCGGCAGGATTCATAGGGTTATCCCACTGGATTATAGGCTGCCCCTCATATTTAAAAACTTCAGCTGTAAGAACCGGATTTTGGGTATTAAGCGGTTTTAAACTCTGTTTCAAAGACACAATCTTTGAAAACTCGTCGTCATCCTCAACTATAATATGAAAAAATACTTCTCCTACCCGATCGTAACTTAGAGTTTCCTCGAATATACCTCTGTTTTGCAGCTTTCCCAGGATATTTATCATATCATTAAGTTTCTCTGCGGAAATAAAACTACTGTCAATTGCAGCTTCAGTGCCCCGCAGCTTAAACTCTTTAAACCGGTCAACCTTATCTGTAGCCTCAAGCTCAAAAAGAAGCCTTGAAACACTGTCTTCACCGGATTTCAATTCTATCCCTCTCAGCTTGGGCGGTTTGACATCAAGAGTAAGCAAAGGATATCGTTGTTTGACCGTTTCCTGCCCCTTTTCTTTGTAAGTCATAATTAACTCTGGGAAACCTTTTTCCTTTCCTGTTAACACAATTTTTGCTTTTCCCGGCTTGCCGTCTTCCGGCGGCTGAATAAAAGGGAGGATTTGCCCGGGATACCGGAGGGAACCAGCATCATATCTGCCGCCGATGCGGTTAAAAAGGGCCAGGGTGTGAAACAAAATGTCCTCATGCAAAGCTTCAGTCGAAGAGATCACTTCTTCATCTATCCCAAGCCTGTAATTCGGCTCACTCAGCGTCAAATCTATCAGGAACTTATCAAAATAGGGAGCATTGTCTGCCAAAGGTTTACCATCCTGGATATCCATAACATAATCGATCATCTTACGAAAAGTTTCAGTCTGCAGGTGGTCCCAGAATCTCTCCGGGTCTGTTTTTATACGCTTATCCAGGAGTTTCTCCCCTTTTATTTCAACAGATACCCAACCTGTAGTAACTCTCACTGACTCATATTCCGGAAAAAGGTCAAAGAAAGGACGCACTACATATTTCGGATCAAAGGACTCCTCCAGCATCAGCCTGCCTTTTTTATCCGTAACTTTTACCGAATAAATGGGATCATTTTCCCGGGTCCCGCTGAATGTCACAACAGAAGCCGGAATATCAAGCTCCCGGGCAAAAACCGTATCAATGGGAAAAATCTCCTGAAGCCATCTTGTATTGGCATTTACTGTTTGCCAACGAATTTCCTCAGAATCCTTTAAGGAGTGATATTTAATATTTATCGCTCCCACTTTTTTATTCTTTATTTTCGGAAGTATTTCATCATTAAGCCAACTGAATCCCTGTTTGTAGGCACATAGGACCACAACCTCCACTGCCCCGGTTTTTACGCCTTTATCCTGAATCGCTTCTTCGATCTGAGCCTTAAGATTAGCCCGCACCTCAGGGGATTCACTCACCCGCACAATTATTTTCCCAGCAGCTGCAGCAGATATTTTAGGCATAGCTTCCTTTTGAAAAAGCTGCCAAAAATCGTCCACTTCCCAGAGGATCTCCAACTGCTCCTCAAAGATCATCCGGTTCGCTCCGAACCCGGTCCTAAAGGCTTTGACGGCAGTTTCTGCCTGAGGAAATTCGCTTAAAATAATTTCGTCTGCAAATCCTTCTAGCCCTTCAGGCACCTCTTTTAAAGATAATTCCACATCTACTGCTTTAATATCTTTATGCTTGATCCGTCTGAGCCAGGTTTTAAGTTTTCTTAAAGCAACCACACTTTGGGCTGAAGCCTCTTTTATCTGAAAGAATCTTCTTATGTCATTTTCAATATCAAAGAGGCGATAATTACCTTTGCCATATTCCCACAAATAAGGCAGCCGCTTTGACACATAATCAGAGACAGCCTCAAGTCCGGCCGCATCTTTTCCGCTGATCACAAGCGCGTTTTTCTGGTTTATCCCCTCAGGGACAAATTGGATATACCCGGTCCCTGGACTGCTGGAAATACCTTGCAATTTTTTATCCCGCATAAGTCTTTCTATCCATAAGTGCCCGCTTCCAAATATTATAGGAAACCCGGCTTTTTCCGGTAGGAACTCTTCCCCTCCGATCCGAACAAATGGCAGCCGCATACCAGAGGTCTCAAGTCCTGTCCGGGCAGCAATATTTACTATTCCATTAGGGGAATCCGTGCCTTTTAAAGAAACATAAGACACTACGTTGTCAGGCACATAATCCTTATTTGTGTCCGCAAATATTCCTTTAATCGTATATAATTCTGAAAGCGTAAAATCAGGATAATCTGAAGGGGGCCGGGGGCTTGCCGGTTTAAAAATCCAAGGTTTTTGCGGCAGCAGGTCGATACACCGGTTTGAGTCCGGCCCCATAAGATTTACTTCCAGGCGGTAAAGGCCTTCAAATTCAAGGTCTTTAAGCTCTAATTTATCATCTCCGTTTTCTTTTTTATCATCATCTTCTTTCTCATCAGCTTTTTCTTTTTTACTTTCCAATATTTTTAAGGCCGCATCAAAGACTTTTTTATCCGGAACTCTAAGATCCACTCTCAAGCTCACAGGGCCCGCCCACTTTGTATCTAAAACTATTCTGGAGGGCAATAATTCGTCGATCTTTACACTTTGCTGCTTAAAATACTTAAAAAACCGGCTGACCAAATCCGCATAGGTTTTCCCTTTAGGCTTCCAGATGTTCGGATATCTGCCTGAAAAATAATTCGCCGCAGCCAGCAGTCCGGAGGCATCATAACCGGTCAGAACAATGCCTCCCCTGCGAAACTTAGCGTTTTCTTTAAAAAAAGAAACATCTCCCTGTCCGGGGCCTAAATTTCCTGCCGCTCCCTGATTCTTAACACCGGCAAAACTTAATAACTTATTCCCATTGCCGATAAGAATTACTGGCATGTCATAATATTCTCGTTTCTCAGAATCATATCCGCTAAAATCCAGGTCCAAGGCGGAAGTCTCATATCCCAGGCGCGCACCTATATTCGCTGCGCTTACTATTTCCGCTTCTGAGGGATTCTTAGGGAGGATGATCCTCACATTGATAAAATCTGAAACATCGTCTTTATTCCGGTCCTGGACAATATATCCAGGATCAAAAATATTACCCACATGCCTGATCTCTTTATTTTCCTGGCATAGGGGCGCTCCGGCAGCAGGCATAGTTGATACCATTAAAAATATCACTAGTACTAGGAAAGACAGGATGCGACAATTACTCATTATTATGACTCCTTTATATACAAAAGCTGAAGAGGGACAGCCACTTTAAGAGATAGTATGTCCCTTTTTTTATTACTTGTTTTTCTCTATATAGTCGGCCATCAGCTTGATAAGCTCTCTTCCTCCCGGTCCCCAGCAGTGTGGTTTGCCGTCTCCGTATTCCACCACCCCGGAATAATAGGGATCTTTTGTGCTTTCCAGGAATTCTTCCATATACTTGACTGCATTATTGAGATAATAGGAATCCATATCCCCGACATATATATGCAGCTTTCCTTTTAGTTTGGGGCCGATTTCGGACCAGTTTTCCTCTAAATAATAACGCAGGTCAAAATGTTCCTTCCAGTACTGAGCCACTCCAGGGTCGATCTCTCCGGTAAGTTTATCCCATAACTGCTTGGGATAGCCATCTTCTCCCACCGGGCCGTAGCAGGCCATATAGATCTCCCACTGGCCTCCGGAGCGGCATTTGTCACCTACGGCAAGCTCATAGAAATTTTCATCTTTCATCATTTCAACAATATCACCGTTAGGGCGCCTGAGGTCAGGGCGTTCCACTCTCAGCCAGTCATAATCCTTGTAATAAGCATTTTTATCTTTATATATATTTACAATCTGATGGGCCCGAAAATCCAATGCATCCGGGCAAAGGGAAAAGGTCCCCCCAAAAAAATCAGGATGGAATATCTGCAAAGCCATAGATATCCAGCCGCCGGTAGAGCCCCCTGAAAGCACCCGCGCATAGGGCTTGCGGATCACCCTAAAGCTTTCCTCAATAAAGGGAATAAGTTCCTGCATAACAGCATCGCCATAAGGCCCTAAATTGGGAGAATTCATAGCATGGGCATCATCATAAAATGGACTGGGATGCTGGAAAGTCACTGCGATCATCCGGGGGCATTCATCCGAAGTCCAGAATTCATAGAACTCATACCCACGCCTGCGCCAGGGATTTTTTTCCCCGGGATCATCTTCCCTGAAGCCATAAGGAGCACGGAGAGAGAAATGTCCCTGGATATAATTTACTGGATAAGATTTTTGGGGGTTTTCCTCATAACCCTCAGGAAGAAGGATAGTAGCTCCAAGATACATAGGTTGCCCCCAGAAATCAGAAAGCAGATTACTCTGGAACTTTATATGTTTTACCCATTTTGTATTAGCAGGAATAGTAACAGGGGGGATGACATTCTTACAACACAACTCAATAATTTCTTTCTTTTCCGGGTTGATACTGATTTTTTTCACATCACTGTATAAATTCCCCGGCGACCGCAGCCAATTCTGGCCTTCCCACTGGTCCTGATGCATCCAAATAGTGTGTCCGTCAGCGCGCTTAAATTCTGTATAAATATTAATAAATCCCTGAATATAGTATTCTCCGGGAGGAATCTCACTTATACTGCTCATAGGGAATCCGAAAGAATTTTCATCAATAATTCCAGCATCTCCCGGCTTTAATTCCTCAACATTCTGTCCCCAAAATGGTATTCCCGAAGCCCTCCGCACCTGAAACCGGGGTTCCCGTTTATTATTACGTGAAAGCATAAGATAAATCCTTCCTGTTAAGGCTTCTGAATGGGCATCTTCCGTAAACGATACAGCAAATTTTAATCCTGCGGTCTGCTGCCCGGAAATCTTTTCAGCAAAAATCTCGTAGGTGAAAAAATTAAACAAAATAAAGAAAAACAAGGTTGTATAGCACATTTTTCTCATTTCAATATCCTCTCTTTTCAATAGCTTTATTGATAATATTTAATTGAGCAATAAGTTGCAAGTATTACCTCCTGCAAATCTATCAGAAATCTTCTCCAATTTCTTGCTTAATTTGACAAGGCCTTCCAGCTTATATAGACTAAAAAATGGTTGCTAACCGGATATAAAATATGACGGAAAAGCTTACTTTTAGAAAACTTAAACAATACAAGGGCCGGCAGATAATCCTTTCAGATTGGATGGAGATCACTCAGGACAGAATCAATGCCTTTTCTGAATGTACAGAAGATAGGCAGTGGATCCATGTAGATGAAGAAAAAGCCAAAAAAAGCCCGCTGGGCTCAACTGTAGCTCACGGATTCCTGTTGCTTTCGCTTCTCCCCCATTTAAACTTAAAGAATGAGATCTTTTCCCTCCGCTTTAAAATGGCGGTTAATTACGGCTTAAACAGGGTAAGATTCATCAATCCTGTCAAGCCCGGGAATTATATCCGCAACCGGGCTGTACTCAAAGATATTACAAAAAAAGGCTTCCGAAAGGTCCTGATTTCAATAGAAAACACAATCGAGATCAAAGATCAGGAAAAACCCGCTCTAGCAGCCGAAACCCTAGCCCTCTTTTATTTATAAAACAAGGGATCAAGTCTTCATATTCCACATTTCCATACTTAATTAGTTAAATATGAAAGTAATG
>CBFDDY010000096.1:0-8081 GCA_965603705.1 uncultured bacterium
AGGTTGCTGCAGGTGCGAGGCACAGGGTATGAAGCTGTGGTCCTTCACCGCGAATCCGCTGCAACGAATTAGATGCGGTAAGATCGGTTCGCCTGAAAGGTAAAAAGTGCCAATGTTAAAGTTAGATATTGGTTTTTTGAGTACATCATTGGCAATTTTTATGAATAACAAGGATCCGCAGGCACCGAGAAAAGCGAAGAAGAATGGCGTTAAAAATCTGAAGCGAGCACAAGCCACACCTGAATTTCATCCATATCGCCATTTTTTTATGAATAGGTCAGGTTTATATCTTTACTGTTTATACTCAGGAGTTTACAATATACGGGAAATGAAAAAAGTCGCATTGATAAGCTTGGGTTGCGCAAAAAACCTGGTCGACAGTGAAGTGATGCTGGGATATATTGAAGCTTCGGACTATCAAATCATTTCTGATACAAAATCTGCTGATATAATAATCATCAATACCTGCGGTTTTATAGAACCAGCCCGGTCAGAAGCAGAAGACTTTATCCAAAAAGCGATCAAACTGAAAAAAAAAGCCAAGAACAAGACAATCGCAGTTACAGGATGTTATGTCGAAAGAGATGCTGAATCTTTAAAAAAATCCTACCCTGAAATAGATATCTGGACCGGAGTAAAAAATTTCCATCATATAATAGACCTATTAGAAAAAAAATCGTTTACTTCTGCGAAGAATACATTCCTTTATGATCATATATCTCCTCGCCGCTTATCTTCCCCCCCCTCCTGGGCCTATGTGAAAATCTCGGAAGGATGTTCACATAAATGTGGATTCTGTGCCATCCCGGAGATTAAAGGCCCTTATTTTTCCCGTGATATTTCATCCATCGTCCTTGAAGTTCAAAATCTTGTTTCCCTTGGGATCAAAGAAATAAACCTTATTTCCCATGATTCTACGTTTTTCGGCCAGGACAAAGAGCTTAAAGACGGCCTTCCACAATTACTTGAGGATCTCCTAAATATAGAAGATCTTGGGTGGATAAGATTGCTCTATGCTTATCCTGAAGAAATTTCCGATAGACTTTTAGAAATTATGCAGGAAGATAAAATTTGCAGTTACATTGATGCTCCTTTTCAGCATGGGAACAGACATATCATAAAAAAAATGAACCGAGGCATGGACTCTGTTAGAGCTTTAAAACTTATCAATAAAATTCGCTATAAAGTTACTGATGCAGTTCTGCGAACCTCTATTATTGTCGGCTTTCCCGGTGAAGGAAATCATGAATTTAAAAATCTTTTAAGCTTTATAAAAACTGCCAAGTTTGATCATCTGGGTGTTTTTAAATATTCTCCTGAAAAAAATACAAGCTGTTACTCCCTGGGAGATCCGGTCCCTCAAACAGTTAAAGCGGCAAGAAATCAGGAAATAATGGAACTCCAAGCAGAAATATCTCAGGAGAATAATAAAAAATATCTTGGGAAACATCTTGATGTTATCTTGGAAGGCAGCGTACAACAAGACCCCAGTATTCTGGCTGCCCGTACCCGCTACCAAGCTCCAGAGGTTGATGGTTCTGTTTTTATTGATACTGAACCAGTAAAAAATAAAAGGTCAAGTTTTATCCAAAAAGTTAAAATCACAGATTGTGATATATATGATCTATATGGGGTATTTATATGATAAAATCAATAGCAAAAATTTATGCGACTTTTTTTGGCGTCGGTTATTTTCCTATTGCTCCAGGTACAGCTGCAAGTTTTATTGTAGTTATCTTATATAAATTATTTCTATATAAACTGAGCTGGCCTCTTTACCTTACCTTAGCTCTTGTTATTTATATTACAGGAGTTGTGGCATCTTCCCGGTATTCATCCGACCTTCAAATTGAAGATCCCCGTACTGTAGTTATCGACGAAGTATTAGGGCAGCTTCTGGCTGTTTTTTTGTTAGAGCCTACCTGGGTTCTAATGGCAGCCGGTTTTCTGCTTTTTAGATTCTTCGATGTTTTAAAACCTCTTCTTATTAAAAAAGCGGAAAAATTCTCACAGGGTTGGGGAATTATGCTGGACGATATTGTTGCCGGGCTCTATTCAGCAATTATTATTAATATTTATTTACTTATAAAATGAAAGAATTGAACAAGTTGAAAATCGAAATCATTGCAGTTGGTTCTGAACTGCTAACACCTTATTATCAGGATACAAATTCACTTTACTTAACTCGCCGCATAAACGAACTCGGCATGAGCATCTCTTTAAAGACAATAGCAGGCGATAATTTAAACGATCTAATATACTGCTTTAAGCAAGCTCAGCAAAGGTCTGATTTGATTTTAACTATCGGAGGGCTGGGCCCTACCCTGGATGACAAAACACACGAAGCTGTATCAGCTTCTTTAAATAGAAAGCTTATTTTTAAAAAAGAGATCCTGCATCAGATTAAAAACCGTTTCAAGAAAAGACACATCTCTATGCCATCTGTAAATAAAAAACAGGCCTATATAATTGAGGGAGCAGAAATCCTAAATAATAAAAACGGAACAGCCCCAGGTTTATGGGTTGAGTTTGATTCCAAGATATTTATCCTTCTCCCTGGACCTCCCGTAGAGTTAAAAGCAATGTTCGAAGACCAAGTCTTTCCACGCCTCAAAAAACTAAGACAGGGATATCAGTCGCAGCTTGTTTTGAAAATTGCCGGATTGACTGAATCAAAGACCGAATCACTGATTACCGATCTTTATCCCGAGGAAAACGGCCTGGAAATGACAATTCTTGCTTACCCCGGACAGATCGAAGTCCATCTGACAGGGTTCTCAAGCTCAAGTTTAAAACAAGCTAAAAATAGAACCCTCAAATTAGGCAAGCTTATTCGAGACAGGCTGAAAGAACATGTCTTTTCAACTTCTGGAGAAAAACTTGAGGAAGTTTTAGGAAAACTTTTAATCCGTGAGAATTCAACCCTGGCTACAGCAGAATCTTGCACCGGAGGACTTTTAGGCCATCGCATTACTAATATCCCGGGAAGTTCGGATTATTTTCTTCAGGGCGTTCAAGTCTACTCCAACCTAGCCAAAAAAAAACTCCTGGGTATTTCAGATGCATTAATTGAAACTCATGGGGCTGTAAGCCAAGAAGTAGCTGAAAAGATGGCTGAAAGGATAAGAGAACAAGCCCAATCCAGCTATGGCCTTGCCATTACCGGAATTGCCGGGCCTGGGGGCGGAACAGAAAAAAAACCAGTAGGTCTTGTCTATACTTCTCTAGCTTGGAAAAATGGAGTTAGGACAGATGAAAATCTTTTCTTTGGGAATAGAGAAATAGTAAAATTCCGTTCCAGCCAAAAAGCATTGGACATGTTGCGCAGGTTTTTATTAAAGAAAATGTAAGCATTTATACTGGCAAGTCCCTGCAAAAGACAGGGATTTACCAGTATCCATGCCAGCTTTTATCTTACATTTCACGGTTTTATCCATTTACTATTTTCCATTTTCTAAGTATTATACATATCGACATTCACTAGGACTAGAAACATTGAGATGCTTCATTGCCATCGAATTAAATAAGGATATAAAATCCGCTCTACTTAATGCAATTAACATTCTGAAAGAAAAGGATGGTAAAGTCCGCTGGGCAAAACCTCTAGGAATCCATTTAACACTTAAATTTTTAGGTAAGATAAAATCTGAATTTATCCCAAAAATTGAATCAGTTTTAAAAATAACTGCAAAAAAACACACTTCATTTTCTCTAAATATAAAAGGAATCGGAACATTCCCTCTTCGTTCTCAGAAACCAAGGATCATCTGGGCTGGCATTGAAGAAAATGAATCTCTTGCCTCTTTTCAAGAAGAGTTGGATAAAAACCTGATAGAATTAGGATTTGCAGGTGAAAAAAGAAAGTTCCGCCCTCACCTCACATTAGGAAGGATAAAATCTCATAACCGTATTGATAAACTTTTATCTGAGATTTCTAATTACCAGGAATTCGAGTTCGGTAAAAAATCAGTTTCAAAAGTTACATTATTTGAAAGCATTCTTAAACCGTCTGGAGCCGAATACAGAAAAATCATTGAGCAGGGATTATCATGAAAATATTATTTTTCCTTTTTGCCTATCTTTTTGGAGCTATTCCCGCCGGATATATTTTATTTCGCCTAACAGAAAAAAAAGATATCCGGAATTATGGCAGCGGGAATATTGGCGCCACTAATATGCTCAGACTGACCGGATGGAAAAAAGCCATACCGATACTGATATTTGATATGACAAAGGGTTTCCTTCCAATTTTTTTGGCATTGAAATTTTTTCCAGACCCTTGGACCCCAATTATTTCCGGTTCGTTAGCCATCTTGGGTCATTGTTTCCCAGTTTACATCAAATTTAAAGGCGGAAAAGGAGTCGCTACAACCCTGGGAGCATACATTGCCCTAGCCGCAAAACCTCTTCTTTGTGTTATAGTGGTTTTCTTGATTATTGTTGCCATCACACGCTATATCTCTTTAGGTTCATTAGCAGCAGCATTAAGTTTTCCGCTTTTTTCTGTTATGTTCAATGAAAACATCGGAATCTTCTTTTTTGGACTTTTTGTCTTTTTAATAATTGCTGTCAAGCACAAAAAAAACATAAAACGCCTGATTTCAGGAACAGAAAACAAATTAGGAGCAAAAAAGATATGAAAGCAAGCATCATCGGAGGTGGAAGCTGGGGAAGTGCTATGGCGCTTCACCTCGGACAATTGGATATCAACACTAAATTGTGGATTAGAGAAAAGGATGTATATGAAAATACTCTCCGGTATCGTCAGAACAAAACTTTTTTGCCAGGTTCTGTTTTCCCACCTTCAGTCTCGTTTTATAACAACATAAAGGAAACTATTGTAGATACCAATTTTTTGTTCATTGCTATCCCGTCACAATACTGCCATAGTGTCTATAAACTACTTGCTCCTCTACTTTCTCCAAGACAAATTATTATTAATCTCACCAAAGGGATTGAGAAAAATTCCTTAAAATGTATGAGCAAATTAATGGAAGAAATATTTTCGAGTAATTTTATTCCTAAGATCGCAACCCTCTCCGGACCCAGCTTTGCAAGGGAAGTCGCAGAGTCACTTCCCACTGCTGTAGTAATTGCTTCCAAGGACCTTAAAACTGCCAAGCTTATCCAGCAAAATGTTTCGAACGAATATTTCCGCGCTTATACCACAGATGATGTTACAGGAGTTGAAATCGCAGGGGCTTTAAAAAACATCATTGCTATTTCTGCCGGCATCTGCGACGGTTTAGAATTTGGTTCCAATTCTATAGCGGCCTTGATAACTCGCGGCATTGCAGAGATATCCAGGCTCGGTGTAAAACTTGGAGCCAGGCAGGAAACATTTTCAGGCCTTGCAGGTATCGGAGATCTTGTTTTGACTTGCACCGGAAAACTAAGCCGTAACCGCTATGTCGGTTTTGAGCTGGGAAAAGGAAAGTCACTTACGCAGATCGTTTCCAAGATGCATATGGTCGCAGAGGGGGTTACTACAACTCTTTCGGCTCATCATCTTTCCAAAAGAGAAAATATTGAAATGCCTATCTGCGAACAAGTGTATCAGATACTTTATAAAAATAAAGATCCCAGGACTGC
Source organism: uncultured bacterium (assembly GCA_965603705.1). GTDB lineage: Bacteria > Acidobacteriota > Aminicenantia > Aminicenantales > Aminicenantaceae > JAUVXM01. The sequence continues at coordinate 5,593 of CBFDDY010000096.1, forward strand.
TCTTCAGGATTTGATGACAAGAAAATTAAAACATGAAAAAATTTAAGCTAAATTATTTACGAGTCCATGATCAATTGAATCGCTATAGGAATCAGTGTAAAATATAGATTAAAAAGTACTATACCTGGATTATTCACGAGTCGAGGTTACTGCAGATGCAAGGCACAGGGTATGAAGCTGTGGTCCTTCACCGCGAATACCCTGTAACGAAGCAGATGCGGTGAGATCGGCTCGCTCGGAGAGTAAAAAAATGGCGATTAAAATTAAAAATAAAAACAAGAAAAAAGTTACAATAATCATTCTTGAAAAAATCTTGCATACCATTGAAAAGAAAATAATACTAAAAACATCGCCACTTTTTTATGAATAGGTCAGGTATATACATATTGTCATTTTTAATAAAACAGTTTAATAAACGAGGAGGAATTATGAAGATAAAAAAAACTTTTATTGTATTCATATGTCTATTCATGGGTTTTTGTGCTTCATCACAAAAAAAACTGCAAAAAGAACAGGATAAGAGTCCTCGCTACCAATACAATCTCGGTATTTTCTATTTAAATAATGGACAGTTTGATCAGTCCATTACACATCTTAACAAAGCGATCACGCTCAAATCTGATTATGCTTTAGCCTATGACGGCCTAGGCTTGGTTTATTTAATGAAAAGAGAACTTGATGAGTCAGTAAATAGTTTCAAAAGATGCCTTGCCATTGACGCCTCGATCACTGATGCACATAATCATTTAGGATCTGTTTATCAGGAAATGGGACTTCTTGATAAAGCGGAACTTGAATTCCTTACAGCAGTTAATGATAAATCCTATCATTCCCGTGAATTACCTTATTATAATCTTGCCAGATTGCATCAAATTCAAGAAAATCTTCCCAATGCACTTGAATTGATAAACCAGGCGATTATTATTAACTCGAAGTATATAATGGCACATAACTTAAAGGCCTTGATACTTGAACAACTTGAAAAATTTGGAGATTCGATAAAATCTTACCAGACAGCTTTAGAATTAGTTAAAAAATACTCACGGGAGGATACTAGTTCAAAGATAACCCTTCAATATAACCTCGCCGGAGCTTATTTTAAAAACAAAGAATACAGTAAAGCTAAACAAATATTTTTAAAAATCCAATCGCTTGCCACTTCAGAAGAAATGAAAGCTAATATAACTAAGTACCTAAATATGATCAAAGAATAATGGGGTCAGGCCTTTAAAACTTTTAAAACTTTATATATTTATTTATCTTGTCTAATAGTATTAAGTTTTAAAAGTTTTAAAGGCCTGACCCCACTTTTTAAGTTCCTTCCTTCCAGTCTGATAGGTATTTCTCCTGCTCTGCTGTCAGCTTGTCGATCTTAATACCCATAGTCTTTAACTTCTTTATAGCGATATCTTCGTCAATTTCCTCTGGTACGGCATATACTCGTTTCTGGAGCTTGTCTCCGTCTCTGTAAAGATACAACGCACTTAATGACTGGTTTGCAAAACTCATATCCATTACCATGGCAGGATGTCCTTCAGCAGCCGATAGATTTAATAACCTGCCTTGGGCAAGTAAAAAAACTTTTTTTCCATTCTTTAATGTATATTCTTCAACAAAGTCTCTAACCTCTCGTTTTCCTTCCGATAGTTTTTCAAGAGCCTGAATATCAATATCAACATTAAAATGACCTGAATTAGCAATAATTGCCCCTTCTTTCATTCTAGAAAAGTGTTCGCTGCTTAAAACATTTTTGTCCCCGGTTACAGTGACAAAAATATCTCCGATCTCTGCTGCCTTAGTTAGAGACATCACCCGGAAACCATCCATAACCGCTTCCAGGGCTTTTAAGGGATCGACCTCACAAATTATCACATTAGATCCTGAACCTCGAGCCCGCATTGCCACTCCCCGACCGCACCACCCATAGCCTGCTATTACAAAAGTTGACCCTGCTAATAAAACATTTGTAGCTCTGAGTATACCGTCTATCGTACTTTGGCCGGTTCCATAGCGGTTGTCAAAAAGATGTTTTGTCTTAGCATCATTTACAGCAATAATGGGGTAGTTAAGGACCTTATCATTAGCCATACTCTTTAACCGGATCACTCCAGTAGTTGTTTCTTCAGTGCCCCCGATAATTCCTTTCATAAGGTCTTTACGCTTGGAATGAATAGTACTCACTAAATCCGCTCCATCATCCATAGTGATATGGGGTTTGATATCAAGCGCCTGATTCATATGTTCGTAATAGGTCTTATTATTTTCTCCCTTGATAGCAAATACCGGGATCTCATAATGCTTAACCAAGGAAGCTGCCACATCATCTTGAGTGCTTAAGGGATTAGAAGCAGTTAGAGCAACTTGAGCTCCTCCCAATTTTAATGCTTCCATTAAATTAGCTGTTTCACTTGTCACATGAAGGCAAGCTGATATTTTTATTCCTTCTAAGTATTTTTTTTCTTTAAACTCTTTTTTGATATTTTCCAGGA
>CBFDDY010000097.1:0-8022 GCA_965603705.1 uncultured bacterium
CCCCACTGCTGCCTCCCGTAGGAGTCTGGGCCGTGTCGCAGTCCCAGTGTGGCCGTACACCCTCTCAGGCCGGCTACCCATCATTGCCTTGGTAGGCCATTACCCTACCAACAAGCTAATAGGACGCAAGCTCATCCTCAAGCGCCCGAAGGCTTTAATTCTGAAAGATTATTCTCCAGAATATTATGCGGTATTAGCTACGCTTTCGCGAAGTTATTCCTCACTCGAGGGCAGATTACTCACGTGTTACTCACCCATTCGCCACTCTTCTTAGATGGCAAGCCACCTAAGAATCGTTCGACTTGCATGTGTTACACACGCCGCCAACGTTTACTCTGAGCCAGGATCAAACTCTCCAATTAACAAAAAGCTCCGAAGAGCTTTTATATACATAAATAAAAAAAATTTGACAATTTAAATTGATCGAGGTCGCTCTGCTTTAATTTCAAAGAACTATATCTTTCCAACCTGGAAAGACACTTTCTATCTTATATCTGTGGATTATAGGTTTTGAAAAAATCTCTACAATCAGAAAGCTTTTACATAATAAGGATATTTCACTGAATTGTCAAGGCTATATCTAAATTATTTTAGAAAAAATAAATAGACAGATTTTAATACCGATGTAAACAAGAGTTGACACATTTAATTCATCTTTTCTGTTGCTTTCCCTGTTAACCGCCTCATTAATAAATGGCACACATCATGCATTAAACAATGTACAATGAAAAAATCCGAAGGATTCTCCCTAGTCGAGCTGCTGATCTCATTTGCAATTATAACTATATTTATTTTCGGAACAGCACAGCTTCTCTTATATTCTCTTGCCATTAAATCCAGCTGTACAAGCAATATGGCTGCTGCCGGCATCTCCAGAACAAAGCTTGAATATTTCAAGTCACTTCCTTATAGCAGCCCAGAACTTGATCCAGGAGAAAGATCAGAAACCATCCTTATTCCGGGAAAAAAGGACGTTTATCTTATCAGGTGGAACATCCTGGAATCAAGCTTGCATCTCAAGCGAATAGAAATCGAATGCCACCCGGCAGAACACCCCCTAAAACAAACACATATTATCCTGTACTTATCCCAGGAACTCGGTTTTTAAAATCTGTATTCAGGGAAATAAATAGGAGAAAAAATGTTACTCATTAAATACAATAAACGGGACAAAAAAGGATTCACTCTTATCGAAAGCTTGATCTCATTGTCCCTGTTTACACTTATTGTCCTGGCTGCTATGGAATTTTTCTCAATCACCCAAAAACACTTTCATTCACTCAAAGATGAATACCAGACAATAGAGGCTGCTTATTCATCCCTGGACAAAATGCGGACAGACCTTAGCGATGCGGGATTCGGACTAATTTCCCCCATAAGCATGAAGCTGCTCAAGGCAATAGAGGCTGAAAATACAACTTTGACAATATTTAAAAAGCAGAAAGACCTTGAAACAGCAGCTAATCTAGTCTCAGGCCAAACCCGCATCTTTATTAACAACACTCAGCAGGTCAAGCCGGGAAGGCAGCTCTGCATTCATGACCAAAACAAAGGAGAAATCAAGCATATAAATGAAGTTGATAAAAGCAGCATAGTGCTCTCATCCTCTCTGCAGAATTCCTACTTAAAAGATACTCTGCAAATAATTCTACTTAAAAAAGTATCTTTTTACCTTGATGAAACCCAACATATTTTACGTAGAAAAGTCAATTCCAGCCCGGCCCAGCCTTTACTGGAGGAAACTTCCGCTTTTGCTTTTACTTATAATAATATCTCGCATTTTATAGAATTGCACTTTTCTCTAAATAAGCATAAGGAAAAAACCTATGAAACCTCCCTATTTCTCAAAAATCTTGCCCTGGCTCAAAAATAACAAAAAAAAGTCAGCATGGAAGGGCTCTATAACGCTCATTTCTGCTTTTATGCTCATTGTATTTTCCACTCTGGGGCTGAGTATGCTGTATTTTTCCCAGATACATATTAAACTTACCGGGTATAAAAAAAATTCAATGATCCTGGAATATACTTCCGAAAACGGGATTAAACAGGGAGTGGTCAAGTTAGCCGAATTGATCGAACAGAGTTCTTCTCCGGTAATAATCTTAGAAGAAGAAGCCGCTGATTACCTTACAGACACAAAAAACAACGGTCCTGAACTGATAAATAAATTGTTCGGTTGTAAGATGCCAATAATCTTAACTGAGACATGGGAAAATCTTAAATGGGATACAAACATCAGATTCCCCTTAACGTCTATACAAGAACAAGACTCCTATTTTTCCGCAGCTTACAGAACAGAGTTAATATCAGAAGGAATGCTGATAAATTTCGGACAGAAAAAAGAATCCGTTCTTAAGGCCAAATTGGAAATTGCGGCAGGTAATCTACCTCTCTCCTTCCTGCCATTTCACATAGAAAAAATACCATCCACTATGGGAACAGAAGATTTCTTAAGGGAAAATAATATTTCCATATCCCCTTCTTCCCAATCTCCTTTTTCCCCGGACCCGGTTTCTTCCGGTGAAGGGATTATCCCCAAAAATACTGACAGTTTAATGAACAAGGCATTCAAAATAAAGATGTTTTACCCGCAAAAATTATCCAATGCCCAAATTCGAAATGCTCTCGGATTGGAAATATGCGATGACCCGGTGCCGGAAGGAGTCTATCTCATCCAGGACGACGTGGGCTTAGGCGGTATTTATGTACAGGGAGACATTATTGAATTTATCCTTGCTATCGAAGAGGAGAGTCAGGTCATCTCATTCCAAATGGAAGAGGGGTACTGGGTTCTAAAATATGATCCTGCCCGGACAATGACCTGGTTTACCACTCCCACCGAAAACAGTTTCTATGAATTAAAGCCTCTCGGAATAATAATTGTGGAAGGAGACATCCAATCCCTGGGAGGAGGGATAATAGACTCTTCGGGAGAAGCAAAGCTCGTTAAAGATCAAGAAATCCCCTGTATCCTTAATGGAGTTGACCTGACGATAATCTCTTCAAACGAGATAACACTCTCCTCTCACTTGCTCCATGAAGGAGTCAAGTGGGAGGAAGGAATACCTTATGCCAAAAACTCAACAACTCAGCTTAACATCTTCTCTTCCAGCGGAATTAAAATCCATGAAGATTCGCCGGATAAAATTAAACTTCAGGCTTCTCTTACTGCAGCAAAAAACGGATTTTCTATTGAGGGAGAAGATAAGGATGTCAGCCTGCTGGGAAACCTTCATATGCCAAAATATGAATCACAAGGAAACAGCCTTTCCCTGTTCCCGGACAGGAGGCAATTGCAGCAGGGAGAACTACTGCAAAATACTCCGGTTACAGCAAATCCGGTTATTACTCTTCTGTCATTCAAATTTATTGAATGGGGTGATTATGAAAACTAATATTAGCAATAGAAAAGGATTTTCACTTATAGAAATCGTTACCGCACTCACCATAATGGCCGTACTAACGGGAATCGCATCAATGTCTTTCTCAAATCTATCCCCCAAATACAACCTTCTAAAAGCTGTAGGAGAAATTAACTCTCGCTTGAATTATGCCCGTTACAAATCAATTTTTAAAGGGGTCAAGGTCCGAATCAGATTCAACAGGACCTCGTATTTGATCGAAAAATATAATATACCTCAAAGTATATGGGAAAGTGAGCCAGAGGTATTCCTTGAAGGTGTAAACATTCAGGCAAACAACAGCCCCACTTTTCACCCTGTCGGCACAGTGTCAAATCTGGCTTCCATTTATATTTCAAATTCATGGGGGAAATATAAAATAACCATGGCTATTTCAGGCAGGATAAAAGTAACAAAAACCTAAACTACTCATAAAAGATGAAACTCTGGTGTGGCTCTGCTTCGTGCAAATGGGAAGCTGAGTCGGGGTGTCTCCGTCCTCACTCCACCCATCCCCCAGTAGGTCCCTTACGTTGCGGGCGGAGAGACCCCGACCCAGCTTAAATCCGCTAAAAACCAAATAAAGTTCAGTCAAACCATAATTTTATTTCGTGAATATCTCATATTACTCTGGGTTATTCACGAGTCGAGGTTGCCGTAGATACAAGGCACAGTGTATGAAGCTGTGGTCCTTCACCGCGAATACCCTGTAACGAAGTAGATGCGGTAAGGTCGGCTCGCTCGTAGAGTAAAAAATGTCGATTACAAATATAAATTTTATTGTGAACGAAAGAGTAAATTGAAGCAGTATAAGGGTCAAAGCAAAATACTATTTAAAAAAGATGTATCATCCATATCGACATTTTTTATGAATATCCCCGGAGAAAGCTATCCGTAAAAACGCGGGCATGGTTCCTCGAGAGAACCTCGAGGAGAGCGTTGTGAGGACAGGAAGGGATTTACCGGTGTCCATGCCCACTTGAATAACCCAGGTACGCCTGAATTATTTAAGCTTATTTTTCAAATACAATCTTCCCATCTACTATGGTGTGGGTTACTTCCACTTCCAAAATCTCATCCTCAGGAATTTCCAGCAGATTCCGGTCAAATACTGTGATATCAGCCAGCTTGCCGGCTTCCAGAGTGCCGCGGATATCGGCCTCAAATGCGGCATAAGCATTATTAATGGTGTAAGCTTTGATCGCCTCTTCAACTGAGATACGCTGTTCGGGAAACCATCCTAAATCTGGGGCCCCTTTTAAAGTTTTTCTCGCAACTGCGGCATAAATCAAATATTTAGGATGCATGTGATAAAACGCAACACTAGTTCCGGGCCAGTCTGAGCCGAAACTCAACATGGCATTGTTATCAAGTAAACTTTTAAAGGCATAAGCCCCTTTACACCGCTCTGACCCTATCCTCTCTTCCATCCAGCGCATATCATCTGAAATATGATAAGGATTTACTTCCGCAATTACATTTAATGCCTTAAAGCGGGCAAAATCCCCGGGCCTTATGACTTGGGCATGAATTACTCTGAATCCAGTCAGGTCCACTCCCTCATTCTTTAATCTCTCATAAAGGTCCAGCATTTCAGCAACACCGCGTGTACCGATGGCATGCACATTAGGGACAAAACCTCCATCCAATCCGACTTTAATCAAATCATACATTTTCTCCATATTACCCAATTTTTGCGCCTTATCATCCGAAGTGTGCCGGCGCCAGTGCCCATAATTGTCCGGCTGGTCATCATAGGGCTCAAAAAATAGCGCTCCGTGGGTTCCCATAATACCATCAATATATCCTTTTAATGCTCCATAACGAAGCCAGGCATCTTTCTGTTTTGTCTCAGGATGAAGCCCCATGTTCAGGCCTTTTTCTTTTAATTCAGCCCCCCGGGACAAGTCAGGGCGTAGCCAAATCCTGGAGGTCAGCTCGCCATTTTTTTGAAGTTCAATAAAGCGCTGAGTCTGATCGGGCGTGGCAATATCATGAACCTCGACAATGCCGGCCTCCCTGAGAGCTTTAAGAGCAGCCCGGTTTTCATCCAGCAGCCGCTTAGAAGACTTAGGCTTGATCGCTTTCTTCATCTTATCAAAAGCAGGAGATGGATTCATTATAATCCCCATAGGCTTCCCCGTTTTATCAAATATCATACCGTTAAAGATGGATTTATCCATTCCTGCTGCCTCAAGCGCAGCTGTATTGGCTAGCCATTCCCTTTGATCATAACGGCAGAGAAAACATGGGTTATTCGGAGAAATATCATCAATCATCTCCCGGTGAGGCCTCCAGGCTTTCTTCCTTACCTGCATTTCAGCTCCCGAATCACCAAGAGCCCACTTTTCATAAGCGCCCCAGAGTCCCTCCGTTATCCACTCCCCCTCATCAAGCAGGCCGGCCAGCCGGCTGATCTCCTTACGTAGGCCCTCCTCGTCAGAAACAGTCATCAAATTGGCATCATTTATCAAGGCGCCTGCCCGGTTGAAATGAACGTGGCCGTCAATGATCCCCGGTGTGACAAATTTTCCTTCTAGATCGATAACCCGAGTATTATCCCCTATATACTCCACCACTTTTTCCTTATCCTGAAAAACAGCTGTGATCTTTTTCCCGGTAACAGCCAAAGCACTTGCATAAAGGCATTCTGAATCTAGGGTATAGATAATCCCATTTCGAAGCACCAGGTCAGCTGGTTCCACTTGTTCAATCTCTTCTTTAGGGCCGCAGCTGCATGTTAACAGAAAAATAAAAAACATCAGGATTACTCCTGAAACAACCGATCTCTTATTTCTCATAATCCCTCCTAATCTGAACTGTTCATAAAAAATGTCAATATGGATTATACATTTTTTTTAACGTGATCCCCCATTATTCTATCTAGCTTAATTTTAAGTTTCAAGTTCTAAGTTTAAAAATTTCCTAAAATAAATTAAAATAACATGATAGGAGAAAAAATGAAAAATATAATGTTTAAAATCCAGACGACCCTGCTGATAGTAATATTGACCTCATTTATGGCTCCGGCCGCTATCTCCCAAGGCAACAAAAATGAATCGATTGAAATCCCGTTTAAAACATGGCTCAAAGCAGGGCCTTTTTTAAATGACCTTCCTGTATTTCATGACAGCCTCTCTGACAATTTTTCCCTTGACGACCTCTTAAAATTTGACGAGCTTGATTTCTCTAAACTGAAACCGAAAGCCAATGATCACCTTACTTGGCATGATGGAACTTCTGCAATCTGGGAAGAGACCCAAACGGAGGAAAACGGAATACAGATAACAAATGCAGGCAGCTCTCCCGCTACCTGCTATCTTGCTGCTTATCTCGATGTTAAAAGATGGATCCAGGGAAAACTGTCAATTACAAGCCCCCAAGTATTCCGCATATATCTTGATGGAAAACTTTTATCAACCAGATCTTCAACCAGCAAGGACTTAAAACCTAATATTATTCAACTTGAAACCGGCAAACACCTGCTTATATTAAAGACAGTCTATGACCCCAGTGCTGATTCAATTTGGGAGCTTAAAGCATCATTTTCTATTATAGAAAACTTTGCCCAGCCTCTCCCTTTAGTCACTATCTCTCCTGAAAGCAATATGACCATCTCCCATCTCCTCAACGGCCCGAAAGCCACAAATATAGCCATCTCTCCTGATGGGACAATGGCCGCCTTAACAGTAAGGCAGGCTCTTCCTCCGAGCGATTCCTCAGAATCATGGCTGGAACTCTACCGCATAAAAGACAACAAACTGCTCAGGACTTTCCGCGGGGAGACCTCTATATCACAAGTTAACTGGGCCCCGATCGGACAAAAATTCTCATACACAAGTTACAATGAAAAGGGCCGTACGATCTGGATCGTTAACCTTATAAGCGGGACTGCTTTTCCCCTACTTAAAAATACAAAAAACCTCGGCGAGCATACCTGGGCTCCGGACTCTAGCTACATCATTTATTCCCTGGTCGAAGAAGGGAAAAAAGACCGGCCTGGAGTTAAAAGAATCATCAATAATGCAGACCGGATGCCTGGATGGAGGAACCACAGTTATCTTTACAAAATTGACTTAAAAAGCAAGATACGCCAGAGATTGACCGCCGGTTCTTTTTCTACCCATCTCAACAGCATAAGCCCTAATGGAAAAAAGCTGCTATTCTCCCACTCCAAAGTCGATTACACTCAGCGCCCCTATACAATCACAGAATTATTTTCCCTCAACCTTGCCGGACTAGAGACAAAACTGATATGGAGCGGTCCTTGGCTTAACAGCGCCCAGTGGGCCCCGGATGGAAAGAAAATTCTTATGCTCGGCGGGCCATCTCTATTCGGAGATATCGGAGTCAATATCCCCGGGGGAATAACTCCAAATGAATACGACATACAGGCCTATTTGTACGACCCGGAAGTTGATAAAGCAATGTCCCTGACAAAAAACTTCACTCCCTCAATAAACCAGGCGGTCTGGAGCAGGCCCGACAACCGATTATATTTCACAGCCACTGACCGTTCCTATATCAGGCTTTTCAGATATGACTTTAAAAACAGAAAATTCTTCCGCATGTTTTGCGGAACAGAAGTTATAGGAAATTTTGAAATCGCCCGCAGCAAACC
>CBFDDY010000098.1:0-8020 GCA_965603705.1 uncultured bacterium
TCTGGCTTTGGTTGTGGTTACCTTGCTTTTAATGGCCCTATTCCGCTCTTTTTCTGCAGGAATCATTTCTGCCATTCCATTGGTTCTTTCAATGGTTATTATTTTTGGTCTTATGGGCTTGCTCCATATTGAACTCAATGTGGCAACCGCTTTGCTATCCTCCATTATGATTGGCGTGGGTATCGACTATACAATTCATTTTCTGTGGCGTTACAAAAAAGAACGCCGTAATGGATTGTCATACCAAGAAGCCGCTAAACATACGCTGCTGACTACAGGCAGGGGTATTATGTTTAATGCATTTTCAGTGATTATCGGCTTTGTGGTGCTCTTAATATCCAGTTTTGTGCCGGTTCGCTTTTTCGGATTTTTGGTAGCGGTATCCATTTTTGCTTGTCTGATCGGCGCCCTGGTTGTCATCCCGGCAATGGTTATCATTATAAAACCAAAATTCCTTGAATCCAAAACAGCAGAAGTTCAAGGACAATTAATTGAAGAAAAAGAAATTTATGTTTAAAAGGAGCAATATCATGAAAACTATAATATTTGCAGTATTTATATCAATTGTATTTTCCGGCATAGCCTTATATGCCCAATCGCAATTGACCGGCCAGCTGATACAAAAAAAATCCATTGAATCCACCCGGGTCGCCGGAGTTGAGGCGGTTGCCACCCTGACAATCATTGATAGCAAGGGTCGTCACCGTGTGCGCAAATTGGCCCAAATATCCAAACTATATGACAACGGCCAAACCGAAAAGAAACTGATCCGTTTCCTATCCCCGGCCGATGTAAAAGGCACTGGTTTCCTGATCTTTGATTACCGTAAAAAAGATGACGATAAATGGCTTTATATGCCGGCTCTTAGAAAGACGCGGCGTATTGTCAGCTCAGAGAATGCCAAGAGTTTTATGGGCTCTGAGTTTTCCTATGCCGATATGACACCCCCAACCGTAGAGGATTTTACCTATAACATTTTAGGTGAAGAGGAAATTAAGGGCGTCCTGTGTTGGGAAATAGAGATCACCCCAAAAAATGATGATATTGCGGATAAAAATGGTTTCTCAAAAAAAATATCTTATATTGGGAAGCAGGATTACGTGATCCGCACAGCAGTATATTTTGACCTCGATGAGGAACTGCATAAAGAGTTTACCGTCTATGAAATAAAAGAACTGAACACCAAAAAACATAAGTACCGTTTGACCCACATGGTTATGGAAAACAAACAGAATGGCCGGCAATCAATTATGAAAGTGGAAAAAATAAAGTTTACACCAAAGATAAAAGATGAGTATTTCTATATACGGTACCTTGAACGTGAATGAATAGTTCGGATAAATTAAAATCAAGGCAACCCTATGCTCTTATCAGGAATAGCGAGTTTAATGAAAAAACCTTTATAGCCAGCAACCATTATAAATAATAATCTGTTATAATATTTATGGGACGGAAGGAGTAACAATGAAAAAAATATTAATATTAAAACTTTTTACTCTATGCCTTTTGCTTATAGCTGCCAGCTCTTCCCTTGCCCAAAAGATAGAGACAAAGGATGGCATCCGGGTCTTCTCTAAATCCGGGCTGCTGCTGCCGGGAATTACAGGAGCGGAAAAAAGTTTAGATATAAAATGGGGTACCCCTTTAGAAGTTGGACGAGCAGACCTTTTATTTGCTTCTATCGCATCCATTTGTGAAGATGAAAAAGGGAATTTTTATCTACTCGATAGGATAGAACACAAGGTCTTTAAATTCTCCGGAGACGGGCAGTTGCTGCTTAAATTCGGGGGTAAAGGCGAAGGTCCCGGGGATTTTATCCGCCCCAGCCGCATCACAATCACGCCGCAGGGTCAGGTGGCGGTTGCAGACGATATGTATCATATTTCATTTTTTCAGCCAGATGGAATATTTATCACACGCTTGCAGCTCAGCAACAGGCTGGACATAGGCTTTATCGGACAAGACCGTTTTTATGCCTGGATCTGGAGGCCGGAAGATAAACAGCAAGTAATGCTGGACAGAGAAAATAACATCATAAAGACCTTTAACAGTCTAGCAAAAGGCCTTTTTTCCGTTTCTGCTCCAGACTCCAGCGGCCGGGCAGTGATGTTTAATTATGCTCCGGATGAATACGCCCCCTCCCTGATTTATGCCCATAACAAAAATTTCACTGCCATTGCCATAAGCAATGCTTATGAGATTCTCATTTTGGATAACAAAGGAAATATCTCTAAAAAAATCCTCCGCAATATAAAACCGGAAAAAATAGGAAAAAAAGAGAAAACCTATTACACCCGTGACATTCAGAAAATCATAAAAAAACGGGGGTGGCCAAAAAGTGTTGGCCGTAAGCTCACAAAAAACATACCGAAAGAAAAAACCTATTTTGATAAAATCCTCTTATCCCCCCAGTATGTTTTTGTAGTAAGAATAAAATCTGACATCACCCAGGAAGATACATCCTACCCTATTGACATTTTTTCATTACAAGGAAGCTTTATTGGGACTGTCCGATTTATGGAAATACCCTTATTTATTTCTGGTGATAAGATATATTTTGTTAAAAGCGACAAAGAGGGAAACGTTTATCTGGTTAGAAAAAGCTATACTATTCAATAAATCGCTATAAGGAAATAAATCATGAAATATTTTACTTGCTTTATTCTGATTCTCATTGATTCTTCATTCAGACGGAATTTAAAGACAATTGGGCGTGAGCCAGGTTTAATAAACCTTGAATAGGGACACCGTAGGGACATGCACTTTCACATAATCCCTGACAAGTCCGGCAAAGATCCGCTTTCGAGCAGTCCAAGTTGGCATATTTTCCCATGGCAAATTTTTCACTTCCATTGGTTTCAAAATAATGCTGATAGCGCATAATCGTGTTTACAGGCACCTGGTCGAGGCAAGCAGATTCACAGACTCCACAAGCATGACGGCAGTAAAGCCGGCCGCATTCTTCCTCAACTCCAGCCAGCAGGCTTTTTTCCTCCGGTTCCATACCGGTCCCTGAGAGCTTCAAGAGATTCCGAACATCATCGAAATTATTAAATGCCAGATTTAATGTGTTAACCTTAGGATTCTCCAGCACAAATTTTAAGGCAGCGGATTTTATTTCACCTGGATCTTTTAGATTGTTCTTTTTCAGAAAGGCTTCCGCTTGTTTGGCAGTATCTTCCATCCTGGCCATGTATGACTTTGTGCGGTCGTCAATTTCTTCTCCGCTTTTTTTCATCTGTTCAATGCGTTCTTTCATCTCAAAGTATCTTCCCAAGGGATCTGATTTCATGATGGTTGTCGCTATATTTTTTTTCATAGCAGCATCCAGAACTTTCTCTCCGGCTTCCTTCTGAATAAAGTTATAGACAATGAGCAGAAGGTCAAACCTGCCATCATCAACAGCCTCCAACAGGACTTTTTCCATTGTATCGCCCTGATTTTGAAAGTGGCTGCCGTGACTTGCCACCCCGACAAATCTCACCTTGCCCTCTTTTTTTAACTGATCCATCCCCTTATGAAAATTCTCGTCCTTAAGATCTACTGCCGAAGGACCCTGAATCAATAAACAATCAATATAATCGGTCTGAAGCCGCTGCAGACACTGCTGCACTTTTTCCACAACCTGTTCCTTACTGCTGACACCTCTCATGCGTATCTTCGTCGTGATAAATAGAGATTTTCGATCTCTTCCCTTGATGGCCTCACCGATATTTTTTTCAGCCGCTCCCCTGCCATATCCTTCCGCTGAATCGATATAATTAACGCCGGCATCCAATACTGCATTCATGACAGGAACAGGATAAACCCGCGCCGTACCAATTCCTATATCAGAGGCTTTAAAACCGGTTCGGCCCAGAGTTCGATAAGCTTTTATTTTGGGTATATCACCTTTAGTTTCTTGCCCAGCCGATAAGGTTTTCGCAGAAAAAAGCGATCCAACTCCAGCTATTCCCAGAGTTGATGTTTTTATAAAACCTCGTCTATCCATACCTTTTGTTTTTTTCATATGTCCTCCTTTTTACACGAAAATAATTATAACTACTTATTAGACTAACTGCCACAACAGTTCTTCCCTTTTTTTTACTTGATCAGGTCGTATTTTTTTCTTGACATTTAGAACCTAAATACATAAATTGTTAAGTAAACACTTTACATTATTGGAACCATAGATGAATAAATTGCTGTTTGGACATACTTTAAGGATGCTGCGGACAACGGCCGGCATAAGTCTTCGAACAATGGCAAAAAAGATAGATGTGTCACCTGCTTACCTTTCTCAAGTTGAATTGGGGAAATTAAATCCCCCTACGTATAAACGAATCAAAACAATTTGCGAAACAATAGGCATACCAGTATCTTTATTGATCGAAATGAGCCACCGCCCAAATCCTAACACAATTATGTTGCTGCGGGGGCATCAAGAATTGAATGAGCTTATTAAATTGACTTTTGAAATCGGATTGAAGGACAGAGATATTTTTGAAATTATTGCCCTTATGCAGAAGTTAGGCGGGAGTGGATATCGCAAACTCATACAGTTTGGTAAAAACCATTCATCAGATTTCATAAAAACTGGAGAAAGTAAATTATCCTCAGAAGTTCAATCATCTTCAATAAATCAAATAGCCTTCTCAGAATTGGCAGATAATCGTCTGGTTTTCATGAGACTCGAGTTTACTGAAAAGATTGACCTTTTACGATATATGATAAACAAAATTGGCGCTCTATATAGTTCATTTGATTTAGATAGAACTTACAAAAAGTTGATGTCCAGTGAAGCTGAGGATTCCTCGGGATTAGGGAATGGAGCAGCAATACCTCATTTATTTCTAGATGAACTTGACCAAACAATTATGGCCATAGCCAGAATCCCGAAAGGTATCGATTTCAGTGCCATAGATAAAAAACCTGTTTTCCTTGTTTGCCTTATTCTTAGCAACCCAGAGTCATATCACTCCCACTTGAATCTATTGGCATATTTTGCCCGAAAGTTTCAACTCCCCACATTCATGGAGGAAATACTAAAGGCCGGTTCTAAAAAGAGTATTTTGTCTACGTTCTTTAATCGGGATGATATAAGAATGCATTAAAAATTATATATATTGTTAAACCGCGCACCATGAACATTAAGGTGCGATTAAATAACAATCAATGAATTAATCATGAGAGCGGAATTTACCCAAAATTCATGGCAATATAATCTATTTAAAGGAGAAAGAGATGAATAAATCAGAACCAGAAAAATTCTTGAATGTCGAATTAGAGCGAGAGATAATAAAAAATAGAAAAGACATTCTTGAATTCTGTGATGTTTGTTTCATTGCATTTGGAAGCCATGAAAAAAGGATTTACATAGGTAATAATGTATCTCATCTAGACTGTGCAAAAAAAATAAAGTCAAAAAAAGAATCTGTTGCGCCTTAAATATCAAACCGAAAATACTGATATTCAGATAAGTATAATTACTAATCTCTTTTCCTGTAATGAGAAGTTATTGCTTTATCTTCTAAAAGCAATTTATTGCAAAAATTTTTGTTCTTTTCCACAGCAAACAATTAATGTATAAATGGGATAGCTTCTTGCTGGAGTTAAACTTTTTCTAAAGATACAATGAAAAATAAAGTGCTGCTGATCGATAATTTTGATTCATTTACATATAACCTGTCCCATTGCTTAGAAATCTCCGGTTTTACTGTAACCATACTTAGAAATAACAATAGAGCTTTATTCGATGTAATAAGCAAAGTTAGTCATATTGTTATTTCACCCGGGCCATCCACGCCCCAAAATTCGGGCTTTTCCAAAGAAATTGTCAGCAGATTTTATAAAGAAAAAAGAATTTTGGGAATATGCCTTGGTATGCAGGCTATCAATGAGGTTTTGGGTGGAGACACCATAAAAGCGCCTTTTCCTGTTCATGGGAAAATCAGCAGAATTGCCATTGATAACTCATCTAATCTTTTTAGAGATATGCCTGCTTTAATTAAAGCCGCCCGGTACCATTCGCTGATCTGTTCAAATATTTGTTCACAGTTGGCTGTAACCTCTGAGCATAAAAATATTCCAATGGCTTTTGAACATAAAAATTATCCTTTATACGGAGTTCAATTTCACCCGGAATCATTTTTAACTGAGTACGGGCTTAAAATCATCAGTAATTTTTTTAGAATTTAACTATGAAAAACATAATTTTGAAATACCTCTCCAATTTAGAATGCACTCAAATCGACTATAAAGAACTTAATACAATTAAACAAAAGTTTCTATCCAACCATATTTCATTTCATATTCCTAAGTGGAATTACCTTGGAAAAAGAAATATCGAACTTATTTCTAATGATTACGGCCTGGTTTTATTCGGCAACAAAGAAAAATCAACTATACTTTACAATAATAATGAAACGCACCTTTCTTCGGATATTTTTTCTCTGCTTAGCAAAATTGAAATAATAATTCCTGAATCTAATAACAATTCTCCGGTTTTTTATTGCGGAGTTTTAGCTTATGAATCAGCAAATATTTTGGAGAAAACCCCTTCTGCAAAAAAATTTTATAACCTTCCGGATTACTATTTGCTTTTTCCCGGAAATTCTTTATTGATAGATCACAGTAAAAAGAAAATTCATGCATACAAATTAAAAGACAGCATATCTCCATTTTATCACCCTGCGGGAAAAAATATTAGTAATGATGAAATCAATCTTGAAATAAATGAAGCTAAATCCGCTTATGCAAAGAAAATCAACAGGATCAGAGATTTGATCTTCTCCGGTGAGGTTTATCAAATTAACTACACAATACGTTTTTCTAAGACAATAAAGCAGGATGGATATGAGTTTTTTAAACACTTATATAAAATCAATCCTGCTCCGTATTCTTTATATGCCGGTTTGCCCCATTGTGAAATAATTTCCAGCTCCCCGGAAAGATTTATTCAATTAGCTAATAACAAAGTTCTAACCCAGCCTATAAAGGGCACAATTAAAAGGACTGAAAATGCAAAAGCGAATGAAAAACTTATGGCTAAACTTCTTTCTTCTGAAAAAGATGCCGCCGAACTAAGCATGATCGTAGATCTTTTAAGAAATGATATATCTAAAGTTTGTAAGGCGGGAAAAGTAAAAGTAGAAAAACACAGAGAACTGGCCGCTTTTTCTAATGTGTATCACCTTATTTCCACAATTACCGGTGATTTAAGAAAAAACACAACTTATGTGGACTTGCTTAAAGCGGTATTCCCCGGCGGTTCCATTACCGGATGCCCCAAAATTGCCGCTATGAAGTATATCGCGGATTTAGAAATGCATGAACGTTCATTTTACACCGGCAGTTTTTTCCTCCGTTTCCCTTCTGAAAATTCTTTGGATTCCAACATTTTAATTAGAACCGCCATTAAAAAAGATAATCAAATACACTTTCAGGCGGGCGGCGGGATAGTTATAGATTCCAGGCCGGATTTGGAATACAATGAATGCCTTGCCAAAACCTCTTCATTTTTAAAAGTTATGAATAATTCAGGTTAATATGAGTAGTTATAATTATGAGATAATTTCTATTAAAAATCTCAATGAGGATGATTTAGTTCTCCTCAGCACCGGACAGGGATTTTTAGAAACACTAAAATACACGCGAAACACCCTATGGTTTAAAGAACTCCATTACAGCCGTTTACAAAATTCCACTAAGCTATTTAATATTGACATTTGTCCCACCCGGATTAACAATGCTATTAAGGAAAAAATCATTCTTATCGGCAAAAATAATTCTTATAAAATACGTATTATTTTACTTTTTTCTTTTATCAAAAAGCTCAAAAGTACGGGAAAAATAATTATCCAGCTTTTGCCTTTTAGTGTTAAAACAGGGCATGATAAAGATCATTCCCTTACATTACAAATATCGCCTTCTCCAAATAATCCCCTGGCAAAATTTAAAACCATAAATTTTGGGCCTGCGTTTTTCAAGAAACAGGAAGCAGTAAATTCCGGATTTAATGACGTTCTGTTTTATAATGCAA
>CBFDDY010000099.1:0-7991 GCA_965603705.1 uncultured bacterium
ACCTGGTTATCCACCCGAGAGAAAATGATCTAGTGGTGGGAACCCATGGCCGGGGCATCTTTGTCACAGATATTACACCTCTTCAGGAAATGACAGCAGAAATGCTGCAGAATGATGTCCATCTGTTTAAGATCGAATCCAAGGTCCAGTGGCAGTATAGAAGCGGCAGATTAAACTTTGGAGACCGTCAATTTAAGGCTGATAATGAGCCGGTTGGTTTGATAATAAATTACTATCTGAAACAAGCAGCTAAAGATAAGGTAGAGATTTTTATATCCACGCCCTATGGAGATGAAATAACTGTTCTTAAAGGGAAATCCCAGGCTGGAATAAACCGGGTTGTCTGGGACATGCGCCGAAAGCTTACAGAAGATGAGAAAAAAGCTATCTCTGCCTGGCAAAGACGGAGAAATACGGGGATTTTTGTATCTCCGGGAGAATACATTGTAACTCTGAAAGTAGGGGATAGCGAGTTTCAGCAAAAAGCCTTAGTACAAGCTATGCCGGAGAAGGAATAAAATCAGCTGCAGTTATGCTCTTCTTTTAATGCAGGGTTGAGATTATATTCTGGATGTTTTTCTCCTTTAGTAATTGGTTAAAAGCTTCCAGGTCTTCTTTGATAATCTTGTTAAAACGTGTCTTATATTCTGCAAGCTGCTTTGTAAATTTTGCATGAACTGCAAGCTGCTGGGTAGTAGGTGGGAAATCGGATTGTCCGATACCGTAAGCCAGGCTGTTCAGCTTGACATAGAATTTATCCGGCCAGCGCAGGCCGTCGCCTGAGCCTGTTAGCCCCAAGAAGAGAAAAAATAATAAATAGGGACACATTATATTTTAAATGCTTTCGTTTTGCCTATTATTCCTCCTGTTAGTTGCTAAGCTCGATTTCAGGCTAAAGTAAGAAGCTGTAAATGGATGTTTACTTTCAGAGGACAAAACGACAACTTTTCTTTATAGGAAAAATGCTGGCTTTAGTTTTTTCTCCAGGACATACCCAAGGCCAATAAGAATATCAGCCAGATCTGAGTGTTCAGGGCGGTTCCAATTTTTTTTATGTTATCCTCCTATCCTTTGGCGATATGACTGGTGGTCCCCGTGACCGGGATGATCTCCGGCAGTCTTCCGATCCATCCGAAACGATCCCGATCAATAACAGCCATTCCTTCAATGTCCGGGTTGAAAAAGGATTCAAGGGCCCTGCGCAGATCGAGTCGGGATTCTGTTTTGACTGAATTCCCCAATGCGGTTGCGGCGGCGTCGGCCAGCACCACATCAGAGGCGATAACGATAGCGGCATCTGTGCAGCCGAAACTGAGGGAATGCCCGACCGTCGCTGAAGAGGTGCAAATGCCCATGACATGTGGGCGCGGTTGGATCCGGAAGCCCAGGTTTTGCGGCGCGGCTCGGCCGGCGTAGATACCCACGACAACGGGTTCCCGAATATAAAGAGCGATATCGCCTCCGTTATCGAATACGGCATGGCGGGACCCGGCGCGGCACATGGCTCTGACCGCGGAATCCGCGATGGCTCCGGCTACCGCCGCCATAGGGCCGATACCGACGCGGGCGGCGGCCGCCGCCATTCTGGTGACGATCGGAGGAGCCGGCGGTATGACTGGCAGCGGCCGCAGCGAGGTTCTAAATTCGGGGTGGCGCCGGAGATATTCCTGCAATCTCGAGCGCTGACAAAGGACGTCTTCTTCAGCGATATGGATGAATTCAGGCTCCGTAATCACCGTGGCGATGGTCTCCCCGCAATGAAGGCGGCGGCGGATCGGCTTCGATAAGGTCTCCGAGCGGTTTTGGCAAGGATTTTTCATCGTTTCAATAAACCTCCGGAATGGATTCCCGCAGCGGCCGTATCGAGGCCTTGGAAGGAAGCGGTTCAAGCGGTTTTGTGATGAAAAAACGTCCGTTTTCGATCCAGGTTTTAAGCAGGACAGCCAGATCCATCGCTCGACCGGGGTTGGAAAGACAAACAGTTCGGATGTCTCGGCCGTTCAGGTTGATCCGGCCGCTTTTCAACTCGGCATAACTTATCTGCCCAAGGACGGGGCGATTGCGCGATGAACAGGCGAAGTCAAGGATCGGGGTCATGATCTCCTGATCCCGGACGCCCGTCCCGGCGGCGATTTCCTCATTCAGGATGGGAATGGGGACCGCGATACCCACATAAAGGGTGGGGCCGTATTGCTTGAAAGACGCTGCCTTGAGGAAGCGGGCTTTCATGTGCTTGAGGTCCCCCTGAACCATGAGGGTGGCGAATCCTCCTTCGGGGTCGTGTTGGGTGCCGGGTCCGGTGATGTAGCCGGGAGCGCCGCCCAGGATGATGCGGGTTCCGGTTCCGATGGTCCGAAAGGCTTGGTCATTCATCAAGGGCGAAAGCTCTCCCGCGCCTGAAAAAGTCACATTGCCGCAGCCGGGCTCCAGGCAGCCCATGTAGGTGTGAAGGGTGTGCGGCCCGCTGTTTGCCGCCGCCGCGTATTTTTGGTACGCATTGCGCGGATTGCTCATGATAGCCTGGTTCAAATCATCGATGGTCAGTTCCGTGTCCAGCGTTTTTCGGGGGTAATCGTCCGTGGCTTGCCCTTCCGCATGAAGCCGCACCCGTTTCCGCCGCACCAGATCCTCGATGACATGAGCGCCTCCGTAGCTGAGGCCTTGGGTGTCGGAAGGTTGAGCGGCTCCTATATATGTATCGACCGCGGCGACACCGGAATAGCTCGGTACATCGTTAAGCCGGCATTGAGTTATCTTGATGGGGGGGTCGGAATGCCCGAAGTTGATCCAGACTCCGGAAGAGCACATGGCTCCAAATGTTCCGGTCGTGACGACGTCCACTTCCTCGGCGGCTTTATGCGGTCCCCGGGAAGCGACCAGTCGGCTCATGACATCCGCGGTCACGACCGTGGCGCCGTGGTTTTTGATCTTATCGTTGATTTCTTCGATGGTTTTTGACATGGATTATCCTCCTGTTGGATAAAGGTTCCCCGTGGGGGTGTTTCAGGGTTGAAAAATCGAGAATCCCGAATACGAACGTTATTGGAGAGACGTGCCCGCATTCGGGCTGGGCATTATCATGCATAGGAATCCGCAAGCGCTGCTGAAAAGACTTTTGGGCATGATCATGCGAGACATTATAGAGCTTTGAGCGAAGTTGTCAAGGGAAAATATCTCTAAAAAGGTTTTGCGAGAAGAGCTTTAGACCATCTCCAGAAGATGTCCCATTTTTCCTTTTTAGCTTTGAGGTAATCGATATTCGATTGATTGGGAGCGATTTCGATGGGAACGCGGTCGATGATCTTGAGGCCGTATCCCGCCAAACCAATATATTTACGGGGATTGTTCGTAATAAGGTGAAGCTTCTTCGCTCCCAAGGCCACAAAAATCTGTGCTCCGACGCCGTAATCGAGGTGGTCGGGTTTGAAGCTGATACCGTCCAGAGCTACCGATCCTTTGGCGATGAGGTAAGCCCGGTTTTCCGGGGATAGCGAGTTTCAGCAAAAAGCCTTAGTACAAGCTATGCCGGAGAAGGAATAAAATCAGCTGCAGTTATGCTCTTCTTTTAATGCAGGGTTGAGATTATATTCTGGATGTTTTTCTCCTTTAGTAATTGGTTAAAAGCTTCCAGGTCTTCTTTGATAATCTTGTTAAAACGTGTCTTATATTCTGCAAGCTGCTTTGTAAATTTTGCATGAACTGCAAGCTGCTGGGTAGTAGGTGGGAAATCGGATTGTCCGATACCGTAAGCCAGGCTGTTCAGCTTGACATAGAATTTATCCGGCCAGCGCAGGCCGTCGCCTGAGCCTGTTAGCCCCATAGAAAAGAAGAAATCTTCCACTGCAATTAATTGTTTATCCAGTTCCTGGCTTGCTTTTATGACAGGGGCTGCTTCTTTGTTCTCTTTGATCAGTTCATTTAGATTATAGAGTTGTTTTCGGATTAACTCGGACTGGTTTATTATATCGGCTACTGTATTAACATTCTCAAAAATTTCCAGCAGTACTTTTGTCTGAGCCTTGATGTCTTCTCCTGTCCCGGCGGAATGAGGGTCCTTCTTTACGGTAAGTTTCTGGGAGAATTCCTTGTCTCCTATAGAAAGTGTCAGGGTGTAGACACCGGGAGGTGCCTGAGGTCCGCTTGCCCGTCCCCGCCCAAGAGGCCGCCATCCTTGCGGCCCGACCTTTACATGGTCGTGCCCTATAGGACTTGTCCTTAATTTGATTCTGTTTGCCTTGTCATATCTTAGGTCCCAGAAGATGCGGTTGATCCCGATATTACTGGGCATTTTAAAGGGTTTTGAGACACTCCTCCCTCCGCCCTGGTCAAGGTCTTCTTTCTTTTCTGTTTTTAGAGTTCTTACAGTTTTGCCGTTTTCATCATATATAGTAAGCTTTATATTCTCTTTTGGTTTTGATTTTAAGTAATAGTTGATCGCTGCTCCGTAAGTAGGATTTTTCCCGGCACACTGTTCATTGGTTTGTTTGCTCGGGCCTTCTACATTTCTGAAACGGTAAGCGGGCCTGGGAGTAAAGAAATGGACATCGGATTTTACAACTTCCGGTGTCATCTGCTGGAGAGGAGTCAGATCGTCCAAGATCCAGAAACCCCGTCCGTAGGTAGCTACTACAAGGTCATTGAAATGTTCCTGTACAGTCAGCCAGTGTACAGGTGCGTGGGGCAGATTGTTTTGTAGGGGCTGCCAGTTTTTTCCGTCATCAAAAGAAAAATAGATTGCATTCTCTGTGCCCACATAGAGCAATCCTTGCCGCACCGGGTCCTCGCGGACACAGTGGGTGTAGCTTAGAACGGTTTTTGGAATATTTGAGCTTATGGATTTCCATTTTCGGCCATAATCTCTAGTTTTGTAGACAAAGGGATCTCTGTTATTTACCTGGTGAAAATCGACGGTAATATAGCAGGTTCCGGCTTCGTACCTAGATGGTTCGATATTGCTTATTGTCCCCCAGGGAGGAAGGTCAGGTATATTTTTTGTGACATTGGTCCAATTATCACCCCCATCCCGGGTTATATGTAAGAGTCCGTCATTAGTCCCTGCCCAGATTACTCCTTCTTCCAAAGGGGATTCTGCCAGAGCAAAAAGCACACAGCAATAAGTGGGAATAGCATCGTCCGGAGTTAATCCTCCTGATACTTGCTGTTTGCTTTTATCATTGGTGCTGAGATCCGGGCTTATTACTGTCCAGCTGTGGCCTCCATCTGTGGTGCGGTGAACGAACTGGCTTCCCACATATACCCGGTTGTGATCGTGTGGGGAGATTAGAATTGGGAATGTCCATTGGAAACGGTATTTAACTTCGGCTGCTGCCCAGGATTGAATGCTTTCCGGCCAGACTGTAACAGCCCGGCTGTGGCCTGTGCTGAGGTCAAAACGGTCGAGCATGCCGTCGTATTTTCCTGACCAGACGATATTGTTATCGACCGGATCCGGAATGGCAAATCCACTTTCATTGCCTCCGACCGGGTGCCAGAGGGCGGCCGGAATACCGGACCTGCTCATGCGGCTGTTGCTGGGGCCGCGATAGGAGGAGCCGTCCTGCCGGTTGCCATAAACATAATAGGGGATGCGGTTGTCAACATAGACATGATACATCTGGGCAATGGGGAGCTGGATGCCGTGCCAGGATTTACCGTGATTTACAGAGATGCTCACTCCCTGGTCATTAGCGACTATCATACGGTCTGAATTTAGGGGGTCTATCCACATGTCATGATGGTCTCCTCCGGCAGGATTAAAAGGCTTGATCGTTTTTCCTCCGTCCAAGGTCATATTGAATCTTGTAGCAGGGAAATAGACCTCATCATGGTCGTCTGTAGCGACAATACAGCGGTTGTAATAGTGGGGCCGGTTAAGGAGAGCATGATCGTGATTGATGTGAGTCCAGCTCTCGCCGCCGTTGTCTGATCTCCAGAGCCCCTCGTCCTTGGCCTCTATCATGGCATACATACGCTCGGAATTGCTGGGTGCTATGGCCAGGGCGATCTTTCCCGTCTCTGTATTAGGCAGGCCTTTT
Organism: uncultured bacterium; assembly: GCA_965603705.1. Classification (GTDB taxonomy): domain Bacteria; phylum Acidobacteriota; class Aminicenantia; order Aminicenantales; family Aminicenantaceae; genus JAUVXM01. The sequence goes on from CBFDDY010000099.1 coordinate 6,036, forward strand.
CCTTTGAGCTGCTTCCAGGTTGTGCCTCCATCGCGGGTCATATACAGGCCTCCGCCCGGGCCTCCGCTCCATCGTCCCCAGGTTCTTATTAACATCGGCCACATGCCGGCTATGAGGATGCGGGGATTATTGGAGTCCATGGCCAGGTCGGAACAACCCGTGTTTTCATCTACAAACAGTACTTTTTCCCAGGTTGCGCCTCCGTCTTTTGTCCGGAACACTCCCCGTTCCTGCTGGGGGCCGTAGCAGTGGCCCATAGCTGCGGCAAAGACAATGTTTGGATCTCGGGGGTCGATGGCGATTCTGCCGATGCGGCCTGTTTTTTCCAATCCCATACATTTCCAGTTTTTGCCGGCATCTGTGGACAGATAGATCCCGTTTCCCTGGGAAACATTGCTGCGGATAAAAGTCTCGCCGGTTCCTGCCCAGATGATATTGGGATCAGACGGGGCTATGGCCAGCGATCCTATGGAAGATACCTTTTGTTTGTCAAAGATCGGCTTCCAGTTTATTCCTCCGTCAATGGACTTAAATATGCCCCCGGAAGCTGCCCCGGCATAACATATATTTAAATCCCCGGCAACTCCAACAACGGCAATGACCCGGTTGCCAACCGGACCGATGTGGCGGTATTTTAACGATTTGTAAAATTCAGGTTTTATTTCCACAGCAGTTCCGAAAGCGGGTAGGGCAAAATATATCAGAATTGCCGCTGCGAAAAATGTTTTTAAGATAAATCTGGTTTTTTTATTTTGTTTGTTGATTTTGAACCTCCTTATGCAAAAAGATATTTTTGCGCACATATACCTTTATTTTATTTTTCTTTGAATAGAAAGCAATAAAATCTTTTGATTACTGATCATTTCGAAATAAGGCGTTTGAAATTCAGAAGAGAGAGAGAAAGTACAGTTACTGTAATAGCACCTAAAATCAGCAGGTCTTTGTAAAAATATTCTATCCCGTTTCCTTTGAGGAATATCTCCCGGATGATCTTTATTAAGTACTGCAAAGGATTGATATCAGCTATCCAATGAAGGCCTTTGGGGATATTTTCTACAGGAGTAAAAAGCCCTGCAAGCAGGAGAAAAGTCACCATAGAAAACCAAGAGAAAAAAAGCGCCTGTTGTTGACTTGAACATAAAGTGGATATCAGAAGGGCATAGGAAAGTATGGCGAAAAGAAAGATTACTGCAGCCAGAAATAGATAAAGCAGGCTGCCGCGTAGGGGGATCCCAAAAACAAGGATCACTACCACAATGCCTATTACCATCTCTATTAAACCGAGCAGGGCCATGGGGAGGGATTTGCCCAGATAGATTTCCAAAGGAGTAAGCCGTGAGGTCAAAAGTGTATCCATTGTTTGCTGTTCTTTTTCGCGGACCAGGGTGAGGGAGGTTAAAAACATGGATATTATTGTTAAAAGCAGAGCCACAATTCCCGGGCCCATATAGTTTATGCTTTTTAAATTCGGGTTGAATCGGATCAGGGTTTGGCTTTCCAGAGGAAGCTCGAATCCTTTTTTACGCATATCTTCCAGAATATATTGTCTGGCAATCCCGTTAAAATACCCTGCTGCAATGACTGAAGTGTTAGAGTCCATACCGTCCATCAGGATCTGGATCTCAGGGAAGGCGAGAGGTTTTCGTTTTTTATCGTAACTGTCTCGCAGGATAATGATGGATTTAGCCTTGCCTTGTTTTAAAGTTTTTAGGTAATCCCCGGGCTGATTTGTGATTTTTTTTACATCAAATAGATCAGATCTGTTGATCCGGTTTGCTATTCTATAGGCGGCTTTATTTTTTGAAAGGTTGATGACTTCTACTGGAATATTATGAACATCAGTTGTAACTACATAGCCCAAAATAATAGTCAGGAGAATAGGGGCGATAAACATGATGACCAGCATCTCTTTTTGTCTGAATATCTCGATCAGTTCTTTTTTAAGGAGATAGAATA